>NZ_JNKX01000047.1:0-28406 GCF_000702225.1 Bacteroides sp. Ga6A2
GTAGGAACATCGTAGGAACATCGTAGGAACATCGTAGGAACATCGTAGGAACATCGTAGGAACATCGTAGGAACATCGTAGGAACATCGTAGGAAAAATCCTCTGGTTGAATCCCCAACCAGAGGATTTTTTATATAGCACGACTTTTTACTTTTCAAACATATTGTACGTTGTTCTGAGTACGCGGAATTCGGTACGGCGGTTCAATGAATTGCAAATTTCCTGCTGCTCGTTTGGAAGTTTCTCAATATAATCCTTGGAGAGCACATCGCCTTCTTTCAGAAAATCGAACGATTCGAGCATCTTCTTGCTTACAGTCTTAGGCTTGGTTACGCCATATCCAACAGGAGTGAGGCGTTCTTTTGCAATTCCACTCTTTATCAAAAACTTAACACACGACTCGGCACGTTTTTGCGAGAGCCACAGATTGTATTTCTCGTCGCCGCGATAATCGCAATGCGCGCCAAGTTCTATCGTGATGTTAGGATTCTCGTTCAGCAGAGTTACGAGAGCCATCAATTCGGTTTCCGACTCCTTTGTCAAATCGGCCTTGTCGAACTCGTAGAGCACGTTGTCGATAAGCACAGGTCTGCTGATTGACGGCAGCGGAAATTGCAGAACATATTCTTTTGTAACGCCGGCAGTATCGGCTCTGAAGTCTTGTTTGTGATTAAGAAAGCCCTTGCAAGTGCCAAGCAGAACGTAATCGACATTAGGCTTGACCTCTACAACGAACGAGCCGTCGCCCTTCACGCTTATTTTCTGATTTGTGCCATCGTTGCCAACCATGTAGACAAGTGCCTGAGGCAGTTCGTAGCCGTCCTTCTCGTAAACCCATCCCTGTACGGTAAGTATATTTTCAGCCAGTTCGAAACTGTATATGTGGTCCCAGCCGTGGCCGTCGTTACGGTTGCTTGCGAAAAATCCGCGGTTGTAAATGCCTTCGAACGTAAGGCCAAAGTCATCGCCCTCAGAATTGAGCGGATAGCCAAGACGGTTAAGCGTCCACGCCTTGAGCGAATCTTGTTTGGCGCACCACACATCGAGTCCGCCCATGCCCGGATGTCCGTTAGATGAGAAATATAGGTCGCCGTTTGGGCGGAATGTCGGAAACATCTCGTCGCCGGGCGTGTTTATCGGCGCGCCCAGATTCTCAACGCCGCCAAAGTTATCATCGGCAGTTATACGAACGCGCCAGATGTCGAGTCCGCCCTCTCCGCCGGGCATATCAGAAACGAAATAAAGCCATTGTCCGTCGGGCGATACTGCCGGATGGGCGTACGACGAAAGCGAATCCTTTGTCAGAACGCAAGCCGTAGGGGTGCTCCACGAAGCATCTGAGCGCGTGCTCTTGAAAATCTCGGCATAGCGCGGATACGACTCGTCCTCGCGGCATCGGGTAAAATACATAGTCTTTCCGTCGGGAGTAAAGCAGCATGCGCCCTCGTCTTCTTCCGAATTTATTGCATCGGTAATAACCTCAGGCTTAGTCCATTTGCCTTTCTCGTCTTTCTTGCACACGAAGAAATCGCCGTTCTTCACGCCCGTGATTCCGTTGAGCTTGTCGCCTTTCGCCTGAGGACGCGTTGACGACAGAAAAAGTTGGTCGTCGCCCAAAAGCATCGGCGAGAAGTCGGAACGGCGCGAGTTGAACATATCAATCTTCTTAACCTTGTAGCCCGATGATTCTTCTTTCCATTTCCGTGCATTCTGAGCCGAAATCAAACCGTTCATGGCGAGTTTGTCGGCCGGCTTGTGCGCGAGGTAAATCTCGTAGTTTTTGGCAGCATTCTTGTAGTCCTTGTCGCGCCGCTGCATCTCGGCAAGATAGAAGAAGACGATAGAATCGTGATATTTATATCGAACGGCATTCTGATATGCGCCTCTCGCCCTCGATGTATAGTTAATCTTTCGGTAGCACTCTGCAAGGGCGAAAGCGCGCTCGCCACGCAGCTTGCGCTCCTTCGGCGGAGTCTGGCTGTATGCTTTTTTGTACATCTGCGCAGCGTTGAAATATTCGCCAAGGGCAAGAGACTGCTCCGCCTTGCGAACGGAATTCTCCGCTCCGCACGAGAAAAGCATAAGCGCGCCAAGCACTAAGACTATGATGTTCGACTTCATTTGACTTCAGTATTAAACGGAAGGACGAACTTGCAGCCCGACTTCCAATTTGAGCACCCGTAAGCCGCCCTGCCCTTTATTATGCGTCCCTGTCCGCACACCGGGCATACCGTGTCTATCAGTTCGTCCGACGGGACAAGCGACGGAGATGCCGGCTTTGGCTTCGGATTGTCCGAGCCGCCAGATGCCACCGCAGCCTCATCGCCCTCGTCGCCGTCTTTCTTCTTCGACGACTTTCGTGGAGCGCGTTTCTTTGGCGCAGGCTTCTCCTCCTCTACTTCTAACGAAATTCTTCGGTTTGTATTGTCTGCCAGCACCTGATTTACAATATCTGTAACCATCTGCTTCAGTTCGCCCACGAAGGTAGCCGCGTCGTAACTCTTCTTCTCTATCTCGCGTAGTTTCTTCTCCCAGATACCAGTTAGTTCGGCACTCTTCAGCAGTTCCTCGCGGATAAGACCGATAAGCTCCATGCCTGTAGGAGTAGCAACGAGATTCTTCTTCTCCTTGCGGATATACTTGCGTTTGAAGAGCGTTTCGATGATAGCAGCTCGGGTTGACGGGCGACCGATTCCGTTCTCCTTCAAGGCATCGCGCAACTCGTCCGAGTCGACCAGTTTTCCAGCCGTTTCCATGGCGCGCAAAAGCGTTGCCTCGGTATAGAACTTTGGCGGAGTGGTCATCTTCTCGGCAAGGTCGGGAATGTGCTCGCCGCTCTCGCCCTTCACGAAGGCTGGCAGAACGCGTTCCTCATCCTTCTCCTTATTCGCCTCTTCGTCAGGCAGATTGGTCTGTTGCTTCTCGAAAAGCACGCGCCAGCCCGGTTCCATAATCTGCTTTCCTGTTGCCTTGAACTCTATCTTATCAACCTCGCCCATAACGGTAGTAGTGGCAAACTTGCAGTCGAGATAGAATACGGCAATGAAGCGGCGCGCAATCATGTCGTACACATGCTTTTCCATGTCCGAAAGATTGGTTGGCGGCACTCCCGTAGGGATTATAGCGTGGTGGTCGGTCACCTTGCTCGAATCGAACACCTTCTTGCTCTTCAGAAGTTTCTTTCCGCCAAGAGGAGCAATAAACTGCTGATAGTCACGAAGTCCCGAAAGAATCTGCGGACACTTTGGGTAAATATCATCGCTCAGGAATGTAGTATCAACACGCGGATATGTTGTGAATTTCTTCTCGTAGAGCGACTGGATCAGTTGCAATGTCTGGTCGGCAGAATAGCCGAATTTCTTGTTGCACTCAACCTGAAGCGACGTAAGGTCGAACAGTCGCGGAGGTGCTTCCGTTCCGTTCTTCTTCGACACATCGGTAACGGTAAACGGCGCGTTCTTCACCTTTTCAAGAAAGGCGAAACCCTCTTCCTTGCTCGTAAACTTGCCTTTTGTTGATGCAAAGATTACGTTGCGGTATTTAGTTGTCAGAACCCAATAAGGCTCTGGCACAAAGTTGTCTATTTCGTGCTGACGCTTTACGATTAGTGCCAGCGTAGGCGTCTGTACTCGTCCAATAGAGAGCACTTGCCTGTTCTGTCCGTATTTTAAGGTGTACAGACGAGTTGCGTTCATGCCCAAGACCCAGTCGCCAATGGCGCGACAGAGTCCGGCCTCGTAGAGCGACTGGTACACGGACTGGTCTTTCAGTTCCTTGAATCCGTCGCGTATAGCCTCTTCGGTCAGCGACGAAATCCACAGACGCTCCACAGGACATTTCGCCCCAGCCTTCTGCATCACCCATCGCTGAATCAGTTCACCTTCCTGCCCGGCATCGCCGCAGTTTATAATCTTTTCGGCATTCGACATCAGTTTCTCTATCACCGCGAACTGTTTCTCTATGCCCTTGTCAGCCTTCAGTTTTATGCCGAAACGTTGTGGAATCATGGGCAGACTGCTCAGAGTCCAATGCTTCCACATCGGTGTGTATTCATGAGGTTCTTTCAACTCGCAGAGATGACCGAATGTCCACGTTACCTGATAGCCGTTTCCTTCAAGATAGCCATCGCGCTGCGACGTTGCTCCAAGCACATTGGCAATGTCCTTGGCAACACTCGGTTTCTCGGCAATACATACAATCATATTTGTTTCTTCTTTTTTGGAAGTGCAAAATTAACAAATTTTACATAAAAGAGAAATACCCCTTCTCCTCAATCTCCTTCGGAATAAATCCGCTGCGTATGCGCCACTCTTGCGGATAGAGGTTGTTGGCACGGTTTCCGATGTTCTTTACGAATCCCAGCGGATGATTCTTGTAGGTTACAAGAACATAGCCTCGCGGAGTTCCGTCGGGCATGGCAACAGCCTCTTTGCGCAGATATGCTATCGCCGACATATAGTCGAGTTCCACCGTCGGGAATGTGTCGCGATTAAGAGCCGTAGACAGAGCCAGAGCCACATCGGGCTGCCAGTCCCTGCCTTTCAGCGTGGCGAGTTCTATGCCAGCGTGCATCACACTAAGTTCCTTGCTGAGACTATCATATACTTCAATGTATGCCATCGGAAAAGCCACAGGCTGCTCGCCTCGCCACACAAATTCAAAGTTGCCCGAAACATATTGTTTCAGTTCCTTCGGAAATGCAGGCACACTCTTCGGCTTTGCGTCCTTGCCTTTTTTCTTCTTTGCCGGCTTCTCCTCCGGAATATCGTCCTCGGCATCCAAAGGCTTTCGCATAAGGCAGAGGAAGAAGCCCTCGCCCTTTGTGATATGCGGCATAAAATGATACACATCATACGGCGTGCCAACGGTGTTGCCCTTTATGTTCCATTCGGGTTTCGTTTCAACCTTCAGGACTTCCGCTCCAAGATTCTTAACAATCCACTCTACGTTGCCATCATCTTCGAGAGCGTTGTATGTGCAGGTGCTGTAAACAAGCAGTCCGCCGGGTTTCAGGCATCGCCAGATGTCGTTTATTATACTTCGCTGAAGGCTCTCGCACTCGGCAACCTTAGCGGTGCTCCAATCCGAAACAGCCACCTCGTCCTTGCGGAACATTCCCTCGCCCGAGCAAGGCACGTCAGCAACGATTAGGTCGAACAGATGCACAAACTTTGAGAAATCGGCAGGATAGTTATTAGTAACTATGCTGAGCGGATGTCCCCACTTGGTAATATTTTCAGAAAGCACCTGAGCGCGCGGACGTATCGGCTCGTTGCTTACAAGCAGACTGCCTTCGGGCAGGGCTGCGCGAAGAAGCGTGCTCTTACCGCCGGGCGATGCGCAGAGGTCGAGCGCAACGACTGGTTTATCAACATACTGCTCAACAACTTGCGTCAGGAACATCGATGATGCCTCCTGAACATAATACGCGCCCGAATGTAGCAAAGGGTCGAACGTGAAAGGCGGTCGCGTTTCGAGATACCTGCCATATTTCTCCGACCACGGCACAGCCTGCGCCGACAGTTCGCCAGTCCACTTTGCCGGATTGAGTCTTATGCTCACCGGCGATTCGGTGGCAAGCGCATCGGCGAGCGACTTATATTCGTCATCGCCTATAAGCCTGCGTGTATATAATTCAAAATCTTCTGGAATATTCATACTATTGGCAAAGATACAGCAATCCGAAAGCAGAACAAAATAAATCATACGATTTTTAGGCAAGCCGAAACTATACAAAACAAAAATAGGCTACTACACTCACGTGCAACAGCCTACTACAATCATAAATAAACTACCTAAAACTTACCTAAAACTAGTACAATAACTGTAATCTTTTCAATCCAAACTCAAAAGCTTTACCTTAAAATCACTATTTTACCCAATATAACTTTATAATATGAGTTCACTTCAATCAGTGATAGCCTCATCTTATTTGTCTTAATCCGACATCAACTTCAACAATTCAACTTATGTTTTTTCGACTCGCATCCGAGTCTGTTTTTATTATCACATTGCAAATATAAACACTAAAATTAAATTTAACAAATTTTTTAATAATTATTTTTTAGTATTTTTTAACTTTTTTTGAAGCAAAATATCTAACCACTTAAATATCAGTATATTATAAATTTTTAACCACAAAACCGTCATAACAACAAATGACTAAAATATTAACAAATGTGAAAAAATCCTAAAATATTTCACATTTTTTAACATTACAGTCATGTTTCAATATTAACACAATCGTACATATAGAACAAGTCTTTTTACCTTAAATATATAATGTATAAAGCAAAATTGCAAAAATTATATTACTTTTGCCTTCAATTAAAAAATCAAAACATTTAATGAAACAATATCTTGATCTTGTAAACAGAATACTGACTGAGGGCGTTGAGAAGGGCGACCGCACCGGAACGGGAACAATCAGCGTATTCGGCCATCAGATGCGGTTTAACCTCGAAGACGGATTTCCGCTCGTGACAACGAAGAAAGTTCATCTGAAATCGATAATCTACGAACTTCTGTGGTTTCTCAGAGGCGACACGAACGTAAAGTGGCTTCAGGAGCACGGCGTAAGAATATGGAACGAATGGGCCGATGAGAACGGAGACCTCGGACATGTCTACGGCTACCAGTGGCGCTCGTGGCCCGACTACAAAGGCGGATACATCGACCAGATTTCGGAAGTGATAGAGCAGATAAAGAACAACCCTAACTCGCGCCGACTTATAGTTAACGCCTGGAACGTGGCAGACATCGACAACATGAACCTGCCGCCTTGCCACATGTTCTTCCAGTTCTACGTTGCCAACGGAAAGCTGAGCCTGCAGCTGTATCAGCGCAGTGCCGACACATTCCTTGGCGTGCCGTTCAACATTGCATCGTATGCCCTTCTGCTTATGATGGTTGCTCAGGTTACAGGACTGAAGGCAGGTGAATTTGTCCACACGCTTGGCGATGCTCACATATACAACGACCACATCGAACAGATGAAACTTCAACTTTCGCGCGAGCCTCGCAAGTTGCCTACAATGAAGATAAATCCCGAGGTGAAGAACATCTTCGACTTTAAGTTCGAGGATTTCGAACTCGAAGGCTACGACCCTCATCCGCACATCGCCGGAAAGGTTTCAGTTTAATAAATCAAGAAGAAAAATATGATTAACATAATTGTCGCAATAGCCCGCAACAACGCCATAGGCTACAAGAATCAACTGATATATCATCTGAGCAACGATCTTAAAAGATTCAAGGCTCTCACAACAGGGCATACCATAATAATGGGCCGAAAGACGTTCGATTCGCTTCCGAAGGGCGCGCTGCCAAACCGCCGCAACATCGTTCTGTCAAGACAGAAGGACATTGAGTTTGCCGGTGCAGAGCATTTCACATCGCTCGAAGAGGCTCTGGACAACTGCAAGGGCGAAGAGGACATCTACATAATTGGCGGCGAGACGCTTTATCGCGAGGCCATGCCGATGGCAGACGCTATCTATGCCACCGAGGTTGACGACACTCCTGAGAATGCCGACGCCTTCTTCCCAGAGATTGACAAGAATGTTTGGGTAGCAAAAAACAACGAGGCACACGAGACCGACGAGAAGCACGCACAGCGATACACGTTTGTTGACTATATAAAAAAGTAAAAGCGTAGAACTTAATCTACGCTTTCATTTTCGTCGCTCTCAATATCCATGATTGGCATCTGTCGCTTAATTGCCTCGTGGAACGAGATAATGGTCTCGGAACGGGCAAGTCCCAGCGGCTGAAGTTTGTCGTGGATAATACTCAGCAAATGATGATTGTTGCGAGCATATATCTTTATGAACATGTCATAGCCTCCAGTTGTGAAATGACACTCAACCACCTCCGGAATCTTGCGGAGAGCCTCTGTCACCTCATCGAACTGCTCAGGATCTTTTAGGTACAAGCCTATATATGCACAGGTTTCATAACCAATCTTCTCAGGGTCTATTAGGTACTGTGAACCTTTCAAAATTCCTAGGTTTACTAGTTTCTGAATACGCTGGTGGATGGCCGCTCCCGACACATCGCATGCTCGCGCCACCTCAAGGAATGGCACTCGTGCATTTTCTGCAATCATCCGCAGAATCTGCACATCCAACTTGTCAATCTGATGTTGTCCCATATTTTTTATTACTCTAAATAATTTTTGCAAATATAGTACAAAGTAGATTATAAATCGTAACTTTAGTTTAAAAAAGTAGTTATATTTTTACAAAATAAATACAAAATTAGTTACAAATGAAAAGATTTTTAATTTTCTCAGCTTTTTTTCTGGCGATGCAGGGCATTGTGGCACAGAGTTTTAGCGATTATTTCGAAGACAAGACGCTGAGAATAGACTATACCTTCAGCGGCAATCACGATTTGCAACATATCGAGGTGTCTGAACTGAAAAAATCGGACGGATGGTACGGTAGAAGGCACAATCTCGACTCTCTGCCACTACGCGGAAACGGTCAGATTTACATGAAGCACAAGGGCAAGGTTGTCTATGCCACTTCGTTCTCAAGTCTGTTTCAGGAATGGCTCACAACCGAGGAGAGCACAAAGGCTACAAAATCGTTCGAAAACACTTTTCTGCTGCCTTTTCCTAAGGATGAGATGGACGTTACAATAAACCTAACAAACACTCACAACAAGGTGGTTTCTGAACTCACCTATCACATCAACCCTAAGGATATCCTGATAAGGCAGATGAAGCCGAACAAGGAGCAGAAAACAAGATATATCCACAAGGGCGGCGACCCGAAGGAGTGCATTGACGTTGTGATTGTTGCCGAGGGATATACCGAAAGCGAGCTCGAAACGTTCTTCAAGGATGCCGAGATTGCTTCGGAATCGCTCTTTGCACACGCGCCTTTCTCGGCAAACAAAAGTAAGTTCAACATTCTGGCGGTAGGCGCGGTATCGAAAGACAGCGGCGTGAGCATTCCGCGTCTTGGACAATGGAAGAACACGGCTCTGTCATCGCATTTCAGCACGTTCTATTCTGACAGGTATCTTACAACCCTTCACATAAAGGACTTGCACGATGTTCTTGCCGGTTTGCCATACGAGCACATCATAATCCTTGCAAATACCGACGAATATGGCGGCGGCGGAATATACAACTCGTACACCCTCACAACGGCGCACCACGAGCAGTTCAGACCTGTTGTTGTTCATGAATTTGGACACAGTTTCGGCGGTCTGGCAGACGAGTATTTCTACGACGACCAGTACGAGACTCAATATCCATCGGACACCGAGCCATGGGAGCCAAACCTTACAACTCTTGTTGACTTCGGAAGCAAATGGAAGGATATGCTACCTAAAAAGACGAAGATTCCAACCCCAATCCCACCGTTAGACACCGAAGATAATCTGATGAAGAAGATAGGCGTGTACGAGGGCGGCGGATACCAGTCAAAAGGCGTTTACCGTCCGTTCTACACCTGTCGCATGAAGGTGAACGAGGTGAGCCGCTTCTGCGATGTGTGTCAAAGGGCTATGCAGAGGCTAATAGACTTCTACACAAAATAAAATCAGAGAATCATTGACACCAAAGGTATCGTTATCATCGACAGCAATGTGGTGATAAAGGTACCTTGTGCCATTACGGTCTCGTCTCTGCCGTACTTAAAACAGAGCATCGTGCCGAACGAGGCAACGGGCATGGCTGTTATCATTGTGTTGATGCTGATAATACGGTCGTCGAACAAGCCCGAAAAGCGGAACAGATACATAACGAACAGCGGCAGGATGAAAAGGCGGAACGCCGACATCAGGAATATCTTAGGTCCGCCGGTCATATGCTTCAGCGGAATCTGCGAGATGCTATAGCCAATTATCAACAGCGAGCCGGGAACGGTTATGTTGCCTATTAGCGTGAACGGTTGCGCTATTACATGAGGCACTCTGATGGCAAAAGCCACGATTATCACGCTTATGTACGTTCCTATCATCGCCGGAGAATAGAAACGCTTCCATTGAAACTTACCTTCTGACTTGCCTGCAATAAACTGAACGCCCCAGATAAACACGCAAAAGGTATTTGCCACATTCAGAATACTTGCATAGAACACGGCCTCAGGACCGAACATCGATGCCACAACGGGATAGCCTATGAAGCCCACGTTTCCGAAGGCAAGCATGAAACTGAACAGTCCTTCCTCCTCGCCCACATTGAAGAGGCGCGGCAGATAGGCTGCTATGACAAGCAGCACGATATACGTTATTATGCCGACAACCATCAGCGGAACGATCAGTTCACGATTTGGCAGATTGTCGCCCATAGTGCTGGCAATGATAAGGCACGGACAAGTAAGGTTGATAATAAGGCTCGCCATCTTCTTGCTCAATGTCTGGTCGAACAATTTTGCCTTGCCGCTTATGTATCCGGCAATAACCACGGCAAACAGCATAGCCATCTGCTCAAGAATAACTGTAAAATCCATCGTGTTACCCAATAAAAATTGTGCAAAGTTAAACTAAAAAAGCATTATGCTGAAGTTTTTGGGGACTTAAATGCAATCGCAATTGACAATGGATAGTTGACAATTTCTTTTCTGGTATGTGCGCATAGATACGACTCTTCAATATGCCATTGTTAACCTAATAAATGTTAAAATAGCTCACAATAAGTATCTTGGATGATGGAAAGTCCATATATGTGCCGATTTTTTTCTACCTTTGCTCTCAAACCAATCACAAATGAAACAAGATAATCCATCTCAACAAGTTCAGCAACTTGACACGCTATATAGCGATGTACGTCAAATCATAGAGACTTCACGCAGCAATGCCGTGCGTAGTGTCGATTTCTGTCGTGTGCAGATGTATTGGCACATGGGGCAACGCATATTCGAGGAAGAACAGCAAGGCAAGGAACGCGCCGACTATGGAGCGTATCTTTTGCAGAATTTAGCAAAACGCTTGGAGCCCGAGTTCGGAAGCGGATTTGGCTATCGTCAACTTAAGTTTTGCCGTCAGTTTTATAGGACATATCCAAATAGGAACACACTGTGTTCCCAATTGAACTGGAGCCAATATCGTATGCTGATTCAGATTCCAGACCCCGACAAACGTGAGTACTACGAATTGGAATCCGTAAATAACGCATGGACAGCCCGCGAGACAGAAAGGCAAATAAATTCGATGCTTTACGAACGTTTGTTGATGAGCAACGACAAGGAGAGTGTACTTGCCGTGGCTCGTAAGGAACGTATCCCCGAAAGCCCTACCGAAATCATCAAAGACCCAATGGTGCTCGAGTTTCTTGGACTGCACCGAGAAAGTAGTTATTACGAGAAAGATATGGAGTCGGCAATCATTACCCACCTTACGGATTTCCTTCTCGAAATGGGTAAGGGCTTCTCTTTTGTTGCGCGACAAAAACGTCTTTTGATAGAAGACGACGAGTTCTTTGCCGACCTCGTTTTCTACAACCGTCTGTTGCGTTGCCATGTGGTAATTGAGTTAAAGACGGGCAAACTTACTCATCAGGATTTGGGACAGTTGCAAATGTATGTCAATTACTACGACCGTAACGAAAAACTCCCTGACGAAAATCCTACCATCGGAATACTTCTGTGTACCGAGAAAAACGATACGGTTGTCCGTATGACATTGCCAGAAGACAATAAAAGTATTCTTGCGAGTGAATATAAGCTTTATCTGCCTTCATCAGAGCAACTTATTGATGAAATTAACGAGGTAAAGAAATTAGCACAAAATCAATTATCAATTGATAATTGACAGTTGACAATATTTTTTGAAAGTTGAAACTTGAGAGTTGAAAAAATCTTTTTAATTGACAATTCACAATGACTCTAATATTACATAAACTAAATAAAGGGATTTGTTTATTTTACAAATCCCTTTATTTACACTTTCAGTTCACCTACATTACTGAAGAATAACGTCGTCTTTATCGTTGGAAACCTGCACTCTTACATGTTTATAATCACCCCAGCCATTAACATTTTTTGCACGTACACCTACTGAAGGTAAATATTTACGTGGACGTGAAGTTGGGGCTTTAAATGTCAAGCCAATACGGCTTTTATCCTCACTATAATATTTAATTTTATAATCCAAGCCACTCCTATCAACCTCCCACTCATACTCTAATACATGTTCTTTTGGATCATTTGAAGCTAGTACTTCATATTCTACACCTGTTAAAAATATCTGTTGACTTCTATCCAAAGAATTTGCGCGCTCTCCCTGATATGTTATTTCCGGTTTACTAGGATATGAAGGACGAGTTATTGTAGATGTCTTCAAACTATATCTACTAAAGTAAAAACCTGCTCTAGTAATCTTTTTACCATCGTCGTCGTACACTGGTTTTTCCGTATCAAATGCCGTACTAAGGAAATACCCATTTCCTATATTCTTAAATCCCCAATTACAATGGAAATAAACATCTGTTTTATTTTGCTTATATTCCTTTATATATCCATCAATGACCCACGCATGACCACGATTACTCCGCTCGATGCCTTCAACATATATTATTTTACTATGCGTTTTCAAATCAGAAACCAATTTTTCAGAATCAAAATGTTCTAAAGGTGTAGCGTCATAATCACCTAACTCCTGTATTTTGGGAATTGCAGTTTCTGAGGCTACACTAGTTTGAGTAGTACTTTTATATTCTGCACCCAATTGTATACCCCAATACCTCATAAGGTGACAAATCTGTAATTCTACTTCTTCGTCACTAATATATTCTCCTGTAGAAGTTTTACTACTTACCAAATTAATTCTATTCCAATTCAACTTACATTTTTTTGTCTTACCACAATCCAAGTACGAAATAGATTCGGGATATTCAAGAAATGAACAAATCTGTGAAATTGCAGTAGGAACGCAACCTGTTGGACAATGACAATCTTCCGTGCCACCACCTTCGACAATAATAATTTCATTACTTATTGGACAAAACTTGTTATAATCCTGCGCCCACTTACACTTCAACAAAGGTAGCATAACTTCTGTTTGTGTTTGATCTGACTCTGCGGCAGATAAAACACCGCCATTACCACCAACACTAGCCAAAGAAGAACTTGTCATATTCTTCCTACTTGCAATAATTGACGACATATAATCGCTGAAGCCTGAATCCATGGTATCGTCCTCGTCGTATGTACCCTGCTCTACATATCCATAAACATGAGTGTCATTTTTGTCTGTAGAAACAATGGCATAACCATTATTATCAGCAAAATTGACTATGTAAAATAGAGAATCGCTGTTTGACGCGCTTCCAGAGCGTGTGCTTTTCTTATTTTCACCAATAGCCTTAACACTCTCAACTCTTAACGAAAAATCCGAAGTTCTAGTCGCCTTGTTTATTTTATTAACAAAGTCTAAAGCATACTGACTAGCCTGCTCTGCAGTAATCAAATTTTCATTTGATTGCTCGACAAATGCTTCAGATTGCGGAAAATCCAGTTCTTCACTCGTACAAGAAAACATTGTTACTATAACAAGTAACATTAACAAATGTATTTTTTTAGTCATATAGATTGTTATTTTGCCATCTAACAGCTTCAGGCATTGCTTATTTCTTTGCAAAGATAGTTATTTTTTCTGTTTACCAACATTATAATTGATTTTTTTATTTATTAAAAATACAAAATAAAATATTATTCGATAAATAAATACATACTTTACAACACTAATAAATCTATTAGTCAAAAACGTGTCAAGTTTACAAGCAATAGGCAACAAAAAAAGGATGTGTCAAAAAAGTGACACACCCTCTTATATCTGAATATTAAATCTGCGATTCTGAATTACATTCCATAACCTGGGTTCTGCTCCAGAGCTGGGTTGTAATCAATCTCACGCTGTGGGATTGGCAGAATAGTTCTGTTATCGTCGTAATTGATAACCTTATCCAACTGATTTGTTACGCTCTGTCTGTTACGCCAGTATGCAAAAGCAATCTGGTTCTCAGCAAAGAGTTCCTTCTCATACTCAAAGATTACATCGTCAATAGTTACAGAAGCAACATTCTGATAGTCTGCTACACGGTTTTTCTCGACAGCGTTGATGTAAGAAGCAGCTTCTTCAGCATTACCCAACTTAACTGATGCCTCGGCAGCAATCAAGTAAACCTCAGACAGACGGATAATCTTTGGATTGTTTACATAAAGACCGTCACGACCAGGATATTTTGCTGGATAGTAAGAATCAGCAGCTGTTTTAGAAGTCTTACCAGACTTTATCAACTTGCCGCGTACATCATTAGTATTCTCTGTAAGATACTTGTAGAGCTTGCCATTTGTATTGAAACCACACTCTGCATAACCAGAAGCATCAGTATAATAACCAATACTATTACGCTGAGGATTATAGTTTGATGTAATCAACAACTCAAAGATTGACTCGCTTGTTGCCTCCTTATCCCATACATTTGCATAATCCTTGATTGTGTAAAGCTCGTAACCGCCATCTGCGATAACCTCTTTTGCATCAGCAAGAGCCTTTTCATTTTCACCCATATAGAGATAAGCACGAGCACGAAGAGACAAAGCAGCATAATAGTTGAAGTAGCCATTTTCCTTCTTGCTCCCCTTATCCATCAACTTCAAAGCCTCTGAAAAATCAGCAATAATCTGATCGTAAGTTTCCTTCAAAGTTGAACGAGTGCCCTTGAAGTCATTTGGCTGAACCTGAGTAGAAACCACGATACCAGAAGCTTTTGCGTTTACATCGTCAACAGCAGTTGGGATATGAGCAAACATACGAGCCAAATCGAAGTGAAGAAGCGCACGCCATGCGAATAGCTGGCCGCGAAGTTCGTTAACCGTAGCACTCGCAGAAAGGCCCTCTGAATACTTCAATGCCAAATTTGTATTTGCCAAAGCCTTATACATATAGCAATACGCATATTCAGGAAGAGCATCATTCTGAGTAAGAGTATAACGTGAAATTGCAGAAGACTGTCCATTATCACTTATAACTGCAAAATCATTTGTAAGAAGATCTGCATAGAGTCCATATTCAGAAGCATAAAGCATTCTCTCTTCAGAAAGGATGTAACCTACACCATTAATAGCATATTTCAAGTCTGCTTCTGATGTGATAGCATCATCAACTGGCAAAGATGTAGAAGGCGCCTCATCAAGGTTACATGAGGTCAAGGCGAGCCCAGCAAAAAGACTCAATGCCAAATATATTTTTTTCATATCTTTATTCCTTAATTGATTAATTAGAATGTTAAATTCAATCCAAACAAATACTGACGAGTTGCAGGAGTATCAGTCTGACGATAACCATTTACATCAACATCAGGATCTACATCCTTTGTAGCGTTGTAGATGAAGAATGGGTTAGTTGTACGAACATATACACGGAGACTGCTGATATACTGCTTCAATGCAGGTACGTTTACATTATAGCCCAAAGTAATATCACGAACACGTATATTGTCGGTTGAACGAATCTCACGAGAAGAGAACTTGTCCCAACGATATGGGTTACCATAAATTGGCATTGGATATTCAACCACATCACCCGGCTGCTTCCAGTAGTTTCCGGCTACACATGCATTCATATTGAAGTTACCTACGCGTACACCATCGCTATACTGCAAGAAGTAACCCGGATAATCGAACAGAGAAGCACCAAACTGATAAGAAACCATGAATGAGAAATCAAAGTCCTTATATCTGAATGTGTTTGTCATACCGCCAAGAACATCAGGTACTGCCTTGCCAACGATTCCATTACCGGCATCTGAATATTTGTTAACTACTCCCTTAGACTCATCATTAGGGTCTGCCCAGAACTCACCAAGACCAGTATCTGGATTTACGCCCTTCCACTTTGGCAAATAGAATGTATGCATAGACTCACCCTCACGGAGCAAGTACATGTTACCGTCGCCATACTGTACATCTTCACCGTCTGGCAGTTTAGCAACCTTGATGCTCTGCCATGTAAGGTTGAAATCTGTTGTCCAAGAGAAATCCTTAGTTCTGAAATTCTGAGAAGAAACAGAGAACTCAATACCTTTGTTATCCAACTGACCAATATTTTTCAACTGGTCTCCGAAACCTACTACATACGAAATTGGAGACTCGAACAACAAATCCTTTGTAACCTTGTTGTAATATTCCAATGTTACGTTAACACGGTTGTAAAGATTCCAGTCGAAACCAACATTAAAGTTGTATGACTTTTCCCAACCCAAGTCTGGATTGCCAAGCTTATTCCAGTAATAAGCAGCATTCTCACCATAACCACCAGTTGTTGCATAAGTCTTCATATATTCATAGAAGTCTTTTGGCAGGTTACCATTTGTACCATAAGAAGCACGAAGCTTAAGATCTGTGAACAAAGGAGAATCAGGCATAAATGCCTCCTTTGTCAAACGCCAAGCAGCAGATACAGACCAGAAACTTGCCCAACGGTTTTCCTTTGCCAAACGAGAAGAACCATCAGAACGGAAGCTTGCAGAAACATAGTAAGTATCGTTATAATTGTAATCTGCCTTGCCAAGCCATGAACTCATCTTTGAGCCGTATGCCGAACTACCAGTATCATAAGACTGTCCATTTGACAATTCTGGAAGCTTATACGTAATATAGTTCTTTGCAGAAGCTGTAAAATAGTTTAGTTTGCGGCTCTCATACTCATAACCTGCCATTGCACTAAGACTATGCTTGCCAAAAGTATTTGCATAATTCAAAGTGGTAGAAGAAGTAAGAGTTTTGTTGGTATAATCCCAACGCTGTCCCAAACCACTCAAAGACTCACCATCCAAACTTTCTGGAGCCCAAAATTCAAGCATTTTGTTGTTTGTATAGTCATAACCAAATATCTCACGAGCTACAAAGTTGTAAGGAAGCTTAACCTCAGCACTTGCATTTGAAAGGCTACGCAACATTTCGTTCTGCGTAAACTGAGAGTTTGCATTTAAATCGTTACGGAAAAGGTTGTTTGGATTATCAGCCTTACCGAAACCTGCATTAGCATAAGAACCATCTTTGTTATATACAGGTGAAGTTGGGTCCATAGAGTAAAGAACAGACCAAGGAGTTGAAGTTCCAAAACCCTGACTCTGGTCGCCCTGATCACGATAGCCCTTAGAATTGGTGAAAGAAACCATCTGCTTAACACCAATCTTCAACCAATTATTTACTTCATGATCCAAGTTTACACGACCGCTATAACGCTCGAACTCACTACCCTTAACAACACCTTCAGTATCATTGTAGCCAAAGCTTACAAAGAACTTAGTTTTGTCAGTACCACCATCCATAGAAAGCTGATGATCTTGTGAGAGTGCATTGTGATAAACCTGATCATACCAGTTTGTGTCTGTTGTTCCCTCATAATCATGGAACCAGCCATCAGCAGCCTCAAGTTTACCTGCTGCTACATAATCAGTAGTACCATAATTTTTCAACAGATTTGCCTCACTATAATTCAGTTTCAAGAAGTTTGTCAAAGCATCTGTATAATACTCCTTCAACTGAGCAGCATTCATTGTCTTGAAAGCATCTTTAACAGCAATCTGGCTTGAACCAATCTGCATATCATAGTGGATATTAGTCTTGCCAGTCTTACCCTTCTTTGTTGTAATAACAACAACACCATTGGCTGCACGTGAACCGTAAAGAGAAGATGCAGCAGCATCCTTCAATACTGTCATGCTCTCAATATCATTAGGGTTCAAAGTTGAAAGCATACTCTGTGAGTGAACGCCATTTGATGACATATAACCATCAGAAGCACTTAATACTGGAACACCATCGACAACGTAAAGAGGCTGTGTTGAACCATTTACAGAGCCTATACCACGAATCAAGATCTTCTGATCTGCACCCGGATCACCCATAGCAGCACCAACACGAACACCAGCCATCTTACCTTCCAATGACTTAACCAAAGATCCCTTTTCAGCAGACATTTCCTTGTCCTTCAACGCAGAAGCCGAACCAGTAAAAGAGTATTTCTTGGCTGTACCGTATGCAACAACCATTACCTCGTCCAAAGCCTTAGAATCAGACTTCAGAACAACTTTTACGTTACTCTTAATTGCTACTGTCTCGGTCATCATACCAATGTAAGACACCTGCAAGTTCTTAGCAGACTTTGGAAGTCCAGAAAGAGCGAACTTACCATTTACATCAGTTACAGTACCCAACTGTGTACCAACAACCAAAACAGAAGCGCCCACTACGGGTTGCCCATCCTCTTCAGAAATTACAGTTCCTGTAACATTTGAGGTCTGAGCAGTTACTGTGCCTACTGCAAAAATAAAGCAAGCCAATAACAGCATTAATTTTTCTCTCATAAAATCTCTCCTAAAAAAATAACTATACTTGTTTATTATATCTTAATTTTTACATCTAATTTACACCTTTCATTTTGAAATCAGAAACGCTTTCTGACTTACACTTTGCAAAGATATGTATATTTTTTGCATTTCTACAAAAATATGTAAGAAAAATATGCTAAAAAACTACATTTTTTTATTTATACCATAATTATGGTATCAAAAATCATAAATATGCGGTAAAAATTCGTTCTTTTCCGCACAGGTACAAAAAAAAGAGGCTCACGAATGAGCCTCTCTATATAAAGCATTCTGATTCAGATTACTTTGTTACGATAACCAAGTACTTAGAAATGCTCCAGAACTTAGCCTGGTTAGTGATAGTAAGAACATACTCCTTGTTACCATTCTTCTCAAGAGTATATGAGTCAGATGGGTGGCTTGTCATGATAGTAGCCTTCTTAGAGTTAGTCTGGATAGTTGTAATCTTACGAAGGTCGCCCTTAGTGAAGAATGAGTTGTTGAAGTCGCCGTTCTTCAAAACGTCGCCGCTCTTAAGGATGTTGTTCTGCTTCAAAGTCTTCTTGTTAGCAAGAACATAGTAAACTGTGTTCAAAGAAGCATCCTGATCAGCCATTGTCTTCTCGTTAGCTGCCTTAGTAGCCTGAAGGTCTGCAACGTTTGAGTTAAGGTTAGCTACAGTCTGGTCAAGCTCAGCGATTCTGATGTTCTTCTGCTCAAGCTCAGCCTGAAGCTGCTTAATCTGCTCTTCCTTCTCCTCAAGCTGCTTAGTAAGCTGCTCGATAGTCTCCTTCAACTTAGTTGAGTTGTAAGAGCTGTTGCGAAGACGAGCCTTAAGGTTAGCAATCTCCTTGCGGTTCTGCTCCATCTTCTCTGCGATGAACTTGATGTTCTCAGAGATCTTTGCCTTGTTGTTACCCTCAGCACCCTTAGCAAGGTCTACACGGCCCTCAGCCTCGTTAATCTGACGGAAACCTTCCTGAATATCGTTGAATGTGCCCATCAACTCGTCAAGTTCAGCATCCTTACTTGCAACAACCTGTGCCAATGAGTCCTTCTGCTGGTTGCTTCTTTCCAACTCTTTCTTGTTACAAGCTACAAACATAGTCGCACATAGTGCAAACAAAACTACTTTTCTCATACTTTTGTACTTTTAATTTAAATATTATTAATGTTATTCTTATATTTCTTGCTTTTTCGCTCTTCTTTTTGGAGTTCCTTTTGGTGTTCCTTCTCCTCCTTGGCGTCGATGCCTGCAAGCACTATCACAATCTCGCCCTTGGGCTCTGTCTCGGTAAAGTGCTGTATCACCTCTACCAGCGTGCCGCGAACGCTTTCCTCGTGTACCTTCGAAATCTCACGGCACACGCTTACTTGCCTCTCGGCGCCGAAATATTCAACGAATTGCGTCAGGGTCTTGACCAATCTGTAAGGCGACTCGTAAAATATCATTGTCCTCGACTCTTGCTTTAATGCTTCGAGGCGCGTTGCCCTTCCCTTTTTCTGCGGAAGGAATCCTTCGAAGCAGAATCGTTCGTCGGGCAGTCCCGAACTTACCAGCGCCGGAACGAAGGCTGTGGCTCCCGGCAGAGTCTGAACCTCGATGCCGTTTCGCACACATTCGCGTACCAGCAGAAAGCCGGGGTCGGAAATGGCGGGAGTGCCGGCATCGGATATGAGCGCAACTGTCTCGCCTGCCTTTATCCTTCTTACGATGCTCTCGGTTGTCTGGTGTTCGTTGAACTTGTGGTGCGACTGCATGGCATTCTTTATTTCGTAATGCTTAAGCAGTATTCCCGATGTACGGGTGTCCTCAGCAAGTATCAAATCAGCCTCTTTTAGTACCCTGATAGCTCTGAAGGTCATATCCTCCATATTTCCTACCGGAGTAGGTACAACAAACAATTTTCCCATCGCCTATTTCGTTAAACCGCTGCAAATATATACATAAAGTTGAATACTTCATAAAAACTACAGATTTTTTAACACTTGTTTAGTATTTTGGGCGCATTTTTAAAGAAAGTTTACAATTCAACTCCTTTTTTTAAAGTATTTTTGCATTTGATAAAAAATATTTAAAACGCTTATGTTCGACAAAAAAATTACGTTCGACAGTTTCATCCGAGGATGTATTTCGGCTCTTATCCTGATACTATTGTATGTCTTGTTCAAGAGCATTAAGGGTGCGCTACTTCCGTTCTTCATTGCATGGCTTCTTGCATATATGCTCTACCCTCTCGTTTCGTTCTTTCAGTACAAGTGCAGACTGAAGAGCAGGACGGTGAGCATCTTTGTGTCAATAGCGGTAGTAATAGGCGTGCTTACGGGTCTGCTGGTGCTTACCATTCCGTCGCTTAGCAAGGAGTGCGCAATATTTGTGCAGATTGCCGAGAAATTCATAACGCAAGAGGCTGAGATGGCGCAGACGCCGGGAACAATCCCGTATATAATCAGCGACTATCTTAACGATATGGACTTGCAGCAGTATGTAAACGGCGAGGCTTTCACCAATACGCTGAAAGAAACTCTGCCCGAGGTGTGGGACTTGTTCCTTGGTACTGCCAACGTGGTGATGAGTATATTCACATTATTTATAATATTACTATATATGTTTTTCATCCTGCTCGACTACGAGACTTTCTCGGAGGGCTGGGTGAACCTTGTGCCGTTTAAGCACCGCCAGATGGTAAGCACGCTTGTTAGCGACGTGGAGAAGGGCATGAACAGTTATTTCCGCGGTCAGGCAACGGTGGCTTTCTTTGTGGGCGTGCTGTTCTGCATCGGGTTCAGCATCATCGACTTTCCGCTGGCTATACTTTTGGGAGTTATCATCGGAATACTGAACCTTGTGCCTTACATGCAGCTTATAGCCTTTATACCAACCATTCTGCTGGCTCTGATAAAAAGCGCGAGCACGGGCGAGAACTTCTGGTACATCCTAGGCATGGCGCTGGTGGTGTTTGCCGTGGTGCAGATTATTCAGGACGCAATACTTACGCCGCGAATAATGGGCAAGATTACAGGTCTGAATCCTGCGGTAATCCTGCTGTCGCTCTCTGTCTGGGGCAGTCTGCTTGGCATACTTGGAATGATTATCGCCCTGCCGTTCACCACTCTCCTGCTGTCGTACTACAGGCGTTACATCGAGTTGAACGAACGGAAACAAAAGGTTAAGGCTTGGAGAGAAGGCAAGAAGAATTCATAATTCAAAATTCAGAATTCAAAATTCATAATTCATAATTGACAATGGACAGTTGACATTTGGGGAATTCATAATTCAAAATTCATAATTGATAATTACTACTGGTGCGATAAAATTCTTGGTTCTGCCGAATTTCTGCGCGAGACCTATGATAAGATTGGTTGCTTTTTATTGTGTTCGTGCTTTCGGCTTTTAAATATAAGCGAAGAAAAGAGTTTTCTTTCGAAAAAAGTCATAAAAAGCGGCAGAAACTCTATTTTTTCTTGCAAACATTTGGCTATATCGTTTTTTTGCCCTATATTTGCACTCGCTTTCGAGCAGTAAGGTTTGATCCGCTAGCTCAGCAGGTAGAGCACAACACTTTTAATGTTGGGGTCTTGGGTTCGAACCCCAAGCGGATCACCCACAGAAAGGACTTCTTTTTGAAGTCCTTTTTTGTTTTTGTACACTTCCCTTAGTCGCATAGCGACAAGATGTTATGAATAAGAACTGATGCTTTCGAACAAAATACTTTTTTCCGCGGTGGGAATTCTTGCATCCCTTCGGCTTCGCATAACTTGTTTTTCAGCGGTGGGAATTACAAATTCCCTTTTTTCCTAAAAGCCGAATTCGGAAATTCGGCTTAACGGTAAGGTTTCGATAGCAAGCGAACTAAGTTCGAGCGGCAATAACGATTTACGTTTTTTTACTATTGTATAACAAATTACAATCCATTACAAGACATAAAAAAAGAGTGCCGTTCTCACGACACTCTTCTTTTTTTGATGTTATCTATTATTTAATAACCCGGATTCTGCCAGAAAGACTCAGAAGCAGTTGTGTACTGCAGAACACCATTTGCATCTTGTGTCACAGAAACATTACCCTTATTTTTCACAGCATCAAACTCTGTTGCTGGAATTGGACGATAATAATGCTTAAGAGCAATATTTGCTGAACCCTGAGCATTATACTTTTTAACGTGGTCGATAAGAGTATGAGTACGCTTCAAATCGAACCAACGCTGGAACTCACCACAAAGTTCAATTGCACGCTCACGAAGAATTGTCTCAATATCTACAGTAGACTCGCCATATACAGCCTGAAGAGAATTGTCCAGACCTGAAATTGCACGAGCACTACGAAGAGCGTTAATTGTCTCCAATGCAGCAGAAGCGTTTCCAGTCTGGAGTTCAGCCTCAGCCTTAATCAAATACATCTCGGCAAGACGAAGAACCATAATGTCACGATAAGAAATATCGTATGTCATGTAATTTGGATCAAGCTGGTCATCA
This sequence comes from Bacteroides sp. Ga6A2, assembly GCF_000702225.1. Classification (NCBI taxonomy): domain Bacteria; kingdom Pseudomonadati; phylum Bacteroidota; class Bacteroidia; order Bacteroidales; family Bacteroidaceae; genus Bacteroides; species Bacteroides sp. Ga6A2. The sequence continues at coordinate 22,808 of NZ_JNKX01000047.1, forward strand.
AGGAACTTCTTGATACCCGGATAAGAACGACGACCTTCAATCTTTGCATCGTTGTAACGGTTGTCACCATAAACATCAGAAACTTCTTTCTTACCTTCTGTTGGAAGGGCTGTAGCTACATCGCCAGATGTATAGACAGGAATATCACCACCAAACGCAAACTGCAAGCGATACTTGTTCTTAGCCTCAGCTTGAAGAGCTTTACCTTCTGGAGAATCGCCATCAAGGATAGAGTAAAGGATTGCATAACCACCAGCATTGAAGTAGTTACCATCTTCCTTGTAAGCATCGTCATAAGACTTGAACTCCTGCTTAACCATATCTGGATAATTGGTAGCATTATAAGCCAACTCCTTAGGGATATTGTAATGAGTCAGCAATGTTGCATTATATCTCTGGTCTGTTGTCTTGATTTTATCAAGTTCTTTCCAAAGATACAAAGAAGGCAAATAACGAGTAAAACCGCGACCGTATGGAGAATAGTAAGCAGAACAATCAATTGACAACTGAGTTGTCTCAAGGAGTAATTTGCCACTATTTTTTTCAACATAATTATTACCATCCTTCTTCTCATACTCACCATTCTTTGCTATCAAAGCACCAGACTTGCTATAGATGTCGCCATTCTCATCCATATAAGAGCCATCAGTTCCAAGCAAGTATCCATTCTCGTTTCTCTGCAAATATGGCATACCTGCATTTGCAGAACCTGTGATACGCTGGAATACAGTAGTGATTTTATTACCAGAACCACCAAGGTCTGAACAACCGTTATTCCAAAGAGATACAAACATAAGGTTCATCGCACTACCTCCGTTGCTTCCATAACCCTTACGAGTTAACAGAGAATTAAATTGTCCTTCTCCGTTTTCTGCAAAACGATAAGGAACGCAATTGTCATAACCGCTACTCAATACGTTGTTATAATGAACTGCAAACAAGTTCTCCTTATTGTCTCCTGCCTCTTCGTTATTCATGTTCCAAGTGTCGGTGTAACGAGAGTAGAAAGAAGCACCAGAATTTGAAATTACATCCTGAGCTGCATTCAACGCCTCTGCATACAAATCTCCATAACCCTCGACAGAATTCTTCCCAAGCCATGATGCGGCATACAATGCTACACGGGCATATAACGCCTCTGCAGAATAGTAGTTTGCACGACCTTCGCCTGTTGCAGCCTTGCTTGATGTAACACCAGCAGCCTTAAAGTTCTCCATTGACTTTTTCAAGTCGTCAAGAATGTTCTTGTAAACTACGGACTCAGGAACACGAGTCAAATTAGTTTTTATCTCAGTAAATGGTTCGCTGTTGTACGGAATAGGTCCCCACAGGGCAACCATCTGTGAGTAATAGAGAGCACGAAGAAAATAAGCATCGCCCAAATATGCTGTTTTTTTCTGTTCCTTGAGCACAGAACACAAAGGAACATACTTCAAAGTATTGTTACAAACATCCACTCCAGCATAGAATAGCTCCCAATACTGATCAAGACAATGGTTGTCATTTACCGCATTTGTACCAGATTTAGACTCAAATCCATAACACTCTGAGGTCAAATTGTATGAAAGCATTGACTTCTGTTTGTTATCATAGCCGTAGTAGAACAAGTCGGAACCCATTTCAGAAAGGCCCAACGACGGTTCTTTGCCCCACCAGCCACGGCTATAGGCATAAGCAGAATTCACAAGCCCTTCGATACCAGTCTCAGTCTGATAAGTCAAGTCCGCTGTTTCACCCGTTTTGTTGTCTTCTTCCAAAAAATCGGAACAAGATGTTGCACCAACACATACAGTTGCTGCAACCATAAATATACTTAGAAACTTTTTCATTTTTCGAAATAGTCTTTGAATTAATTAAAATGTTACGTTTAGGCCAACAACAACCTGCTTAGCCAATGGGAATGTTACTGCACCACCACGCTCTGAGTCATATCCGTCAACCTTGCTTGTTGTAATAAAGTTCTTCAAAGAACAGTAAACCCTTGCGTTGCTAATATATGCACGCTTCAGCAAATCCTTATCAAGATCGTATGATAAAGTTATGTCCTTAATCTTGAAATAGTCGGCCTTGACTATACGTGCTGCATTCTGATATGTAGCACCAGCGCCCGACGAAACTCCCGGGTTTGGGATAATAGTGTTAGTATTCTCAGGAGTCCAATAATCCAACTCGCCCCAGTTTGAGTTGTCGAATGTGTACAAACCATAACCTGCATAATCCATGTAACCGCCCAATCGAGCCATCATCTGCACACTCAGAGAGAGATTCTTGTAAGAGAATGTATTTGACAAGCCCAAGATGCACTTTGGATTTTGATTAAACACAGTTCTGTCATCTCCGTTAATCTCACCATCTCCATTAAGGTCTGTTACTTTCTGAGTTCCAGGATTTCCGTAGTCCGAGTATGGCTTAACAAACTTTCCATTGTAATACTTTTCGTTATACTCATCAAACTCGCCAATTCCCCAGCAGTTCTCTATCTGATACTGATAGTAAGAATGTATAGACTCGCCAACTTTTAGAATTTCGTTTCCTTTTATGTTCTGTTCCTGACCGCCATACAACTCAACAACCTCGTCGTGTGGCAAAGAGAGAGACGCATTTACATCCCACGCAAAATTCTTAGTTTTAACGGCAGCAGCGTTCAACGACAATTCTATTCCATGTCCCTTGGTCTTACCAACATTGCCGATTGTTGAAGTATACACAGAAGCTGCAGGAGCTGTCATGTAATAAAGCAAATCGTTTGTACGGCTGATGTAGTATTCTGCCGAACCGCTGATTCTACCATTAAGGAAACCAAAGTCAACACCTATATTAAACGCAGATGTTGTTTCCCATGTCAAATCCTTATTAGCCAAAGTCATAGGCGCTTTGCTTGTAGAGTTTGGAACAATAGAAGATATTGTTGCCAATGTCTGATATGGATCTACAGCAGCATTACCAGAAACACCCCAAGACAAACGAAGTTTCAAATTATCAAGCCAAGAGTCTGTGCCTTCCATAAAGCTTTCCTCATTTATTCTCCAACCTGCAGATACAGATGGGAAATAGCCCCACTTATGTCCCTCTGCCAACACAGAAGAACCATCGGCACGAAGAGAAGCCTGAAGCAAATACTTAGAATCAAATGAATAGTTTACACGGGCAAAATATGAAAGCATCGAGCTTTTTACATAAGTTGTCTTAGCCGTAGGACTCGCAATCTTTGAAACATCATAGAATGAACTCTTATAGAAGTGATCCTTGCCAGCGTCTCCATAAGTGGAACTTGTTTCAGCTACGGATTTTGAAGCCTCGCTACCTAATAGGAACACTAAAGCATTCTTGTCTATATCGAGATTGTATGTAGCTGTGTTTTGCCATACAAGTTTAGTAGAAATACTGTTTGTGTTGCTTATGTATGATGTTTGCGGAGCCTGATAACGACTCACGCTATACATATCCTGATACTGTCCATCACGAGAATTAGAACGATCCAAAGTAAGATTACTCTTATATGTAAGGTTCTTTATCGGATTCAACTGCAAATATGCGCTACCAAAGAAACGAGTTGTTTCGATATTACGCTGATATGCTCCGTCTACCTCATCCAACAATGGATTACAATGTGCCTCATAGAAATAACTTGGCTTTTCGTTTATAGAACCATCATCCAAATAAGGATGAGTGATTGTAGTCATTTTAAGAGCCTGATTATAAACGCTTCCGTTACGCTTATCGTTGCTCTTATATGTGAAAGATAAACTTGTACCAACCTTAACATAGTTGTTCACTTTATGGTCGATGTTAGCTCTACCTGTATAACGGTTATACTGGTCGTTCTTCATCAAACCCTTATCATTCATATAAGACATAGCTATACTGAAGTTTGTCTTAGCCGTACCACCGTTTACGTTAACTTCGTAGTTTTGAGAAACGCTGTTCTGAAGGATAAGATCCAACCAATCTGTATAAGATCCATTTGAAATTACATCATCATAAAGATTAATGCCAGCCCATACCGCACCACCAAGCAAGCCCTGTGCTGTTGCTGTACCTGTTGAGAAATCCCAACCATTTTGAGATGCTGTCTTATAGTTTTCTGCGTCAACAATACGCTGAACTTCCTTGCCACCATACATTGGCTTTACAACACCTGTTGGAGAATTGAAAGACAAGTATCCACTGAAGTTTACGTTTGTCTTAGCGCCAGCCTTACCACGCTTTGTAGTAATGATGATAACACCGTTTGCGCCCTTTGTACCATAGATTGCCGTAGAAGCCGCATCCTTCAAAATATCCATAGACTCGATTTCCGAAGCCGGGATGTCAAGTGTCTGACCATACTCAACACCATCAACCAAAATAAGCGGGTCGTCGCTTGCCAAAATAGAACGACTACCACGAAGTTTCATGTTAATGCCAGAACCTGCCTGACCATCGCCCTGAGTCAAATCGACACCCGGAACCCTTGCCTGCATAGCTGAAAGGGCATTTGCGCCAGCAACCTTAGCAAGGTCAGAAGTGCTTACAGAAGCAACAGAACCTGTGAGGTCCTTCTTCTTTACAGCACCGTAACCAATTACCACAACTTCCTCGAGATTCTTAGAATCTTCCTCGATTGTGGCATTGACTGTTGTCTGTCCATTAATCTTGATTTCCTGAGAAACATAGCCGATGTAAGAGAAAACCAATGTACCGTTTGCCTTAACGTTTGTTAAGGTGTAATTACCTTCAAAGTCGGTAATTGTTCCGTTATTAGTACCTTTTTCGAGTACATTAGCACCAATAACCGGATCGCCGCTTGCATCTTTCACAGTACCTTTCACGGTTTTCTGTGCAAAAGCAACAGCGCAGAACATGATGACGCACAACGTCGCCAAGGTTCTTTGAAACAGAATTTTTGAATTCATAGATGTGCTTTAAATATTAATATTATTAATTAAAGAGTTATAAGTCAAAAGCCGTTTACGGAAACGAAGTAACATAAATCACACCGTTAACGATTCAACGGCTGCAAATATATTTAATAGTTTTTAATATGATTCTAAAAAACAAACGAAATTTATATTAAAAAATGTTAATTAATCAAACGAAATTTAAAAATTAGCTATTCTAATGTTAAAAAACACAAAAAATCAACAATTCGCCGTATTACACAACACGAACTTATTGTTGATTTTAGCATTTATCCAGAATTATATTTTTCGTGAATTAGGGATAAGAAAACTTGTTCTCCTGTATCATAAAAAAGATTATTGTTTATAGACAAAGAAAGTGTCCACAAACAATAATCACACTTTTGCCGCACTACAAACAATAGTTTTTTGCATCTCTTCGGTAGCAAGATTCTGTGCTAATTTCCAAATTTTGCATAGGAAAAATAGGACATTTTAACAAAAGGGAAAAAGAAAACGGATTAGCACATGAGATTTAGTACCTGATTTGTGACCAGGTATCGCCGCAGTATATTTTCTATGGTTAAATTTCCTTTTTTCTTTCCGGTATTGTTGTATTTGTTGTATCTTTGCAGCCAACTAAGGGAAGTCGCTGGTGCCGTCCACCAGTTTTGTACTATCTCGTGTGGCTGTGTCGCATGGCGCAGCCACTTCTGTTA
>NZ_JNKX01000048.1:0-27100 GCF_000702225.1 Bacteroides sp. Ga6A2
GATTGCAGAGCTGTACCGTGAACGCTGGCAGGTAGAGTTGTTCTTCAAGTGGATAAAGCAGCATCTGCGCATAAAATCGTTCTTCGGAACCAGCCAGAATGCAGTATTCACACAAATTTGGATTGCCGTATGCGACTATCTGCTTTTGCTTATTGCCCGCAAAGTCTATAATATTGAGCAGGAACTTTACATCTTCTCCCAAGCCATAGGTCTTGTACTTTTAGAGCAGATACCATTGACGGAACTGTTCAGCAAAATCGACATGACCGATACGGTAGACGAAGACATGCGCCAGTTGTCGCTTTTTGACAGTTTTGCATAATTGCATAAATATTCCGGACAGTAGTGAAAAAAAATAAGGCTTTATTATCCATAAACACATTTGAGTCTTCCCAAAAAGTCACGTTGAACCCTATGGCTTCCTTTATGTGAAAGGCTTATTTCACTTTCAAGGTTTCCCCGTTTGTTAGAACAAGTTCGAAACCCTTATTGCTGCAAGAAATGTAATTGACTTCGTCTGAAGCGAAATTCGTCTTATGCTTTGGATTAAGTTGCTTAAATTTAACTTTGCCGTCTGTCGAGGTGACGATTTTTATTGGCGAACCTTGATAAAAGAACAGATAGCTTTCGTCTGCTCTGTTTCTGTTTATTTCCAACTCATTTTCGTACAAGTCTTTTACGATTATTTCGCCAACGAGCGTAAAGACGGTGAGCAGTCTGTAATGCTGTCCTTTTCCGTTAATGAAAATCAGACTGTTTTGATATCTTTCGAGAAACCTTGGGACGTATTCGTCGAAAGGAATTCTGTCTATTATTTGATATTCTTCGGTATGTGTGCGGTGGTTTATGACAAAATTCATGGCTATTGTCGAGTCGTTCTTCTGACAAAACGAAATCATAGACAAACTATCGGGACGGATGGTTTCGGGCAACATCGTTTGTGCATAAATGTTGACAGAAAACAAAAAGAAAACAAGTGCAAATATGCGGTTCATATATTTTGGGTATTGCGGTAAAATTGCAGATGCAAAAGTAAATAATCTGCCAAACTTATCAAAACTATAGATGTAAAACAATTCCCACCTTGTTCGGGCCTGCAGGTCCAAATGCCCGTAAAAATATTCTAGAATACGAAAGGAATAGAAGTAAGGATTTACGTGAAAAAGGAGAATTAGATAAAAAGAAACATGTTAGACCTTAGTTGAATAATAATGGCGGTATAATATATCGCCATTATTGTCGTTCTATATTTATACATTTTTTTATAATTTATGAATTTAAGATATATATATTTAGGTTGTGATTATTCTTTTTCAGAAGAATTTGAGGATATATTTTCCTATAATACCCGATTTATTAGCAACTGGATGTCCAAAAATGTACGTAAGTTAAAAATCCCAACAGATGGAACATTCAACCATATCAACGTGGTTATATCTACAAATGAAGATTCATGTAAAAGATGTGCTCCAAGTATTTTCGAAATAACAATACATTGGACAGAACAAGATATAAAGGAATATCAGGCATTAAGGGATGAGAATAAAAGAATTCAACTGTATCTTGATTTGCTGAGAAAAGGCTTGGTAAGAGTCGCTGATTATTATGATATACATATAGATGAACTCTTGTCGCTAATAAACGTGTTCCAACAAAATGGATGTAAAAATGAATGGCTTTTAAGGTCAATGTTTATCAAGGAATGGAATGTAAGGCTTAAATTCACTTGTCATTTCTCGACTTCTGATTTTAGACTAAAACTAACTCTTTATGATAAAAAGAAAAATCCAATTGCGGAAAGGGTCGTTTTTAGAATATATCCAGATGAGGTTTTCTTTTCGTCTGAACTGAGAAAAGTTGTTGTTGAAGATAATAAACTTTATATAAATGATTTTCTCGATAAACATTTCATGTCGTTTGATTTGAATTTGTTAAAAGATGGAATTATTGAAGGAAAACTTCTTGATGATAATATCAAGAAGTATATATATGAATCAAATGTTGAAAAGTATGACAGAATCCAATGGTTACAATAAGTACATTTGTAATACATAGGTTTTGCAAAATAAACAACAGGGCGGAAAAACGGAGAATCAACTCTTTCGTTTTTCCGCCCTTGTTTTTCAAAATGCTGGCTTAATAGAAAGTGCTTTCAGCATCGTTCCGAAAAATACATTTCCTAAAAAACGGTGATTCTTATGACGAACTGGCATATAGATGCAAAAAAGCCTCCCTGCGGCATTTCTGCCAACAGGTGAGGCTTTCCAACTTTCTCCTTCGTTGTAATCTTATTCTTCTTCCTCTTTTGCGTGTTCGGCAATAAGCTGCTGCTGAATGTCGTTAGGAACGAGCTCGTAGCTTGCAAACTTCATGATGAAAGAGGCGCGTCCGCCGCTCAACGAACTGAGCGAAGTAGAGTAAGTTGACATCTCGTTCAACGGAACTTTTGCCTGAATCTTCTCGTAGCCGTTCTCCGAACTCATGCCTATAATCATTCCGCGTCGTCCCTGAAGGTCGCTCATCACGTCGCCCATCTTGTCGGAAGGCACGAAGACTTCGACATCGTAGATAGGCTCAAGAATCTTAGGACCGGCATTCTTGAACGCCTCGCTGAATGCCTGACGAGCCGCCAACATGAACGAGAGTTCGTTACTGTCAACCGGGTGCATCTTGCCGTCGTACACAACAACGCGCACGTTGCAGGCTGCCGAACCTGTTAGCGGTCCTTGTTCCAGACGGCTCATGATACCCTTCATGATGGCAGGCATGAAACGCGTATCGATAGCACCGCCAACGACGCTGTTGATGAATACGAGCTTGCCGCCCCAGTCGAGGGTTACCTCCTCCTTGCCCTTCATCGTTACGCGTATCTCCTGACCGTTGAAGTTGTATGAAACAGGGTCGGGCATACCTTCGCTGTAAGGCTCAACGATAAGGTGAACCTCGCCAAACTGACCTGCTCCGCCCGACTGCTTCTTGTGGCGATAGTCGGCTCTTGCGGCCTTCGTGATGGTCTCTCTGTAAGGAATTCTCTGCTGATAGAATGTAACAGGAATCTTGTCGATATTCTCGATGCGCCATTTAAGCGTGCGCAGATGGAATTCGCCCTGACCATGAACGAGAGTCTGGCGCAGTTCCTTGCTCTGCTCAACCATCCATGTAGGGTCTTCCTGCTGCATTCTGATGAGTGCAGCCATCATCTTTTCGGTGTCGCCCTCGTTGGTAGCCTTAATGGCGCGTGTATATTTAGGGTTAGGATACTTGATGAAGTTGAAGCGGTTGTCGCAATCCTTGTCGTTAAGGGTGTTGCCCGTGCGCACATCCTTCAGTTTTACGCAACAGCCAATGTCGCCGGCATGCAGTTCGGTAACCTTCTCGCGGTTTGCTCCCGAGCAGACGAAAATCTGAGCCAGACGCTCCTTGCTTCCGCGGTCGGCATTGGTAAGGTCCATGCCCTCCTTCAGGATGCCGCTCATAACCTTGAAGTACTGAACCTCGCCGATGTGAGGCTCTATTCCTGTCTTGAAGAAATATATTGATGTAGGAGCATCGTCGGTAAGCGGAACTTCAACGCCTCGTGTGTTGTGAACCGTAGGCATCTCGTCAACATGAGGCACTACGTTTCCGAGGAATTCCATCAGACGGCCAACGCCCATGTTCTTTCCTGCGCAAACGCAGAACACAGGGAATATGCTGCGCGTAACCATGCCCTTGCGTATGCCCTCGCGCATCTCGTCTTCGGTAAGTTGTTCTGTCTCGAAGAACTTCTCCATCAGTCCTTCGTCGTTCTCGGCAGCAGCCTCTACGAGAGTCTTGTGCATCATCTGCGCCTTTTCCTGCTCTTCTGCCGGAATATCCTCGATGGTAGGAGAGCCGCCGTCGGGTCCCCATGTAAGTTTCTTCATCAATATTACATCGATGAGCGAGTTAAAGTCGGGACCTGTCTTTATAGGGTACTGTACTGGCACGCACTTTGTGCCATATATAGTCTGGAGTTCTTCCAGAATGGCATCGTAGTCGCATTTTTCGTCATCGAGTTGGTTGATGAGGAAAATGGCAGGTTTAGACAGTTTTTCTGTGTATCTGAAGTGATTCTGAGTTCCGACTTCGGCACCGAAGCGTCCGTTTATGAGCATCACCACCGTGTCGGTAACATTCATTGCTGTGAGGGCTGCGCCGACGAAGTCGTCAGAACCGGGACAGTCTATGATATTCAGTTTCTTGCCCTTCCACTCAACGTGGAAGACGGTGGAGAAAACCGAGTATCCGTATTCCTGCTCAACCGGGAAATAGTCAGAAACGGTGTTCTGCTGAGTTATGCGACCGCGGCGCTTAATTTGTCCGCTTTCAAACAAGAGGGCTTCTGTAAGGGTAGTCTTACCCGAGCCGTCATTACCAAGCAACGCAATGTTCTTGATTTCTTTTGAACTATAGATTTGCATAAGGTAAAGTTTTTGATTAAAGGTTATGTTAATTAAGTTATCATCTCATAGTTAGTCAGCATAGTGTAAATCAACTCTTCGCAAATATACGAATTTATTCAATAAAACAAATGTTTATGCTATTTTTTATTAACTTTGCACGAAATTTTAATAAACGATATAATGGCACAGAAACCAAGTATTCCAAAAGGCACGCGCGACTTCTCTCCGGTAGAGATGGCAAAGCGCAACTATATATTCAACACCATTCGCGAGGTATATTCACTTTACGGTTTTCAGCAGATTGAGACTCCAGCCATGGAGAATCTCTCAACACTTATGGGAAAGTATGGTGAAGAGGGCGACAAACTGCTGTTCAAGATTCTTAACTCGGGCGATTTCCTGCACGGAATGACAGCCGACGAGGTTGCCAACACAAGCACCCTTAAACTGGCATCGAAGTTCTGTGAGAAGGGATTGCGCTACGACCTTACTGTGCCTTTTGCACGCTACGTTGTGCAGCACCGCGACGAACTTACGTTGCCTTTCAAGCGTTATCAGGTTCAGCCAGTATGGCGTGCCGACCGTCCGCAGAAGGGACGCTACCGCGAGTTCTATCAGTTCGACGGCGATGTTGTAGGCTCAGACTCTCTGCTCAACGAGGTTGAACTTATGCAGATTGTCGATACCGTGTTCACCCGCCTTGGCGCAAGAGTGTGCATAAAGATTAACAACCGAAAGATTCTTACTGGCATTGCCGAGATGATTGGCGCAGCCGATAAGATTGTTGACATAACCGTAGCCATCGATAAACTCGACAAAATCGGTCTTGATGCCGTAAATGCCGAGTTGGCAGAAGACGGAATAAGTGCTGAGGCTATCGAGAAACTTCAGCCTATTATCAAACTTAGCGGCTCTAATGCCGAGAAACTTGCTACTATGAAGCAGGTTCTTGCCGGGTCGGAGATAGGTTTGAAGGGTATCGAGGAGTGCGAATTCGTTCTGAATACCCTTACAGGCTTCAGCCTTAAAAACGAGGTTGAACTCGACCTTACCCTTGCCCGCGGTCTGAACTACTACACAGGCTGCATCTTCGAGGTTAAGGCTCTCGACGTACAGATTGGCTCAATAACCGGCGGCGGCCGCTACGACAATCTTACAGGCATCTTCGGAATGCCGGGCATCAGCGGCGTGGGCATCAGTTTCGGTGTTGACCGCATCTTCGATGTTTTGAATCAGCTTGAACTCTATCCAAAAGAGGCTGTAAACAGCACAAAGGTTCTGTTTGTAAACTTTGGCGACAAGGAGGCTGCATATTGTCTGCCTGTTCTGGCAAAACTTCGCGCCGCAGGTGTTTCGAGCGAGATTTTCCCTGATTCGGCCAAGATGAAGAAGCAGATGAGTTATGCCAACGCAAAGGGCATCGCCTATGTCGTCCTGGTAGGCGAGAACGAGATGAACGAGAACAAACTCACTCTGAAGAATATGGAGACTGGCGAGCAGAAGCTTGTTTCGGCAGAGGAACTTCTTGAAATTGTAAAGTAAAAGTCTTTTTTCAGAAAATAAAAGCAAAAGAGTGTGGATTCCAGACGGGTTCCACACTCTTTTTGCATACGATAAGGTTGTACGATTATGTCTGTTATCCTGTCTGAATGCCGAATAACAGGCGCATTGCCGATGCTTACATCATATTATGCCTAAACCAAACGGCATAGACAGGGTCGCAGAACGAATAATGGTCGTCCGACTTCTCTATGTAGCCGCGTTCTACCATTGCGCGCTTGTTTCGCGTTATGGTCTGGGCGTTTCCCAAGTTATATTGTTCAACGATTTTTGCGGCATTAAACTGATATTCGCCGTGCATCACCGCCTTGAGCATGGCAACCTGAGCCGAAGTCAGTGTTTCGGTTAGATTGTAGAATGTAGGGGCGTTGGTATCTACAAGTTGTTGTATTGACTGTTCGATGGTAAAGTCTTCGACGTTCATTGTTGTCGATGTCCACACAAAGAAGCACAGTTGCTGCACATAGTACGAGTTACATTCGGTAGTGTTGCAGATAAGTTCGGCTTGTTGTTCGGTAATGTATTTTCCGCTTTTCTTAAAGTGGCTTGTAATGTATTTTATCCATTCCGTTTTGTCAATCCGTGGCATTTTAATCAGTTGCCCGAATTTGTAAAGCCCTTTCTTGTAAGTGTCGAATGTTTGTGTCATCAGCACATTATCATTTCCGCTAATGCAGAAAACCACGTTCTTTTGTTCTTTTTGTGCTGTGTGCAGAGCCTTCTCCAGTTTATCGAAGTTCTGAATGTAGGTTAGTTGCTGAAACTCTTTGATGCAGATTATCAGTCTTAGGTTTTTCGCGGTGGCTTTTTCTTCTATTATCCTGAAGATGTCATCGCGTGTGCATTGCGGCGGCGTGTCGTCGGTGTCGGGCAGAATTTTCCTGACTGTTTCCTGAAGTCTGATGTAGAAGTTTTCTTCGGTCTTAATTCCGAAGGCATCGACAAAACAGATTTTTGTGTCGTTGTTTTCTTTCGCAATCTCCTCCGCCACGCTCTTGATGAGCGATGTCTTTCCCCATCCTCTGGGCGACATCAGGACTACGTTTTTGCCATTGCAGAGTAAGTCTTTGAGTTGCGCAATATCAGAAGTGCGATCTATGAATCTGTGGTGGTTTGCTGTCGTGCCGTACTGAAATGGGCATACCATAAGTAATTGAATTTAAATAGTTAGTGCTGCAAATATAGTAATTTTGTAAAATAAAATACTATTTTGTATAATGTAGCTTTGCCACTTGTGTTGAAGAACATATAACTGCGTAGTTTTTCGGGCAGTAAAAACCAAATGTGATGGAAAATGAAAAGAGACGACTGTAGCCTATACAGCCGCCTCATTGCAGATGCTTATAGAGAGTTAGGCTTTATTTTATTCTTCACCTCCCAAATTTTCAGAAACAAACAACTTAATGGCGTTCTCGCACTCAGTGCCGTAGCCCTCTCTTACGCCGGCACACATCCAGTATCCGTAGTTGCCTTTGAAGAACTCGAGAAGGGCCGAAGGGTCGCTTCCGTAGCGGAATTCGGTGTGGTAAGTCTTTTCTGGAGTGTCGGGCATAAAGAAGAAGTATTTGAACTCGTCGTTATTGTCATCGGTTGTCTGATACTTCACGAATCCCATAGTCTCGTCGGTGCCGATGTACTTGTAGTTGTGAGAGAAAACTGTCTTTCCGTTGCTGTCGAGACCTTTGATGTTGCTGCCGTTGATGACCATTTTCTTTATGCCGTTAGAGAAGTGGCAGTCGAACTGATATCCGTTAGGAAACTCGTTGTTTATACCTTCGCCATAAATTTTCACGGCTTCTGCTCCGTGAATGTTGCCAGCCATGCAGCCTTTTAGCATCTGTACCGACTCGGCAGCCTTTTCGTTGCCAACGCACTTGGCTGCTTCTGACAGCCACAAGGCATCGTACTTGCTGTTTGTTGCGCTCTCGCTTTCGAAAAACTCAATGTAAGTGCCGTCAAGTTCGTGATTGCTGAGAATTGTAGATTCCTCTTTGTCGTCGCTGCTGCAACTTGCCATTGTGCAGCCTGTGCAGATTGCAACTGCTGCAAAAACTGAAAACAGAAAATGTTTTTTCATCTTTTTACTCTTTTTTCAATAGAATTAATAATAAAGCTTTGAATTTGTTGTCTTGTTTTGTTCTGCAAAATTATTCTGTTTGTATATGTTTTTCAATCACTAAAATTAGTGAAAAGTGCTATCCAGTAATCACTATTGGTGATTTGTTGCTTCAGACTGAATAAAAAAATCCCGACCGTGCAATCGCTGCAGAGCCGGGCTGGAAAAAGAATATAATCTTCTACTTGTATAAATATGATGAATTGTGATTTTTATGCTCTTTTACATTCTGTGTAAAGCAAGTCTATCATGCCTTTCACGGTTTCTGAGTTCTCTATTTTCCATCCGTTGGATTGCAGGAATGACGAGAATTGCTCCGCCGTCCATTCGTGGGCGAATTTTATGCCGATGAGGGTCAGAAACCTCTGCCACAGATTTTTCCGTCCGTTAAAGATGAAGTTTGGGGCGATAAGCGTGCCGCCAGATTTCAGAACGCGGTCTATTTCGGACAGAGCCTTCTCGGGATTAGGCATGATGTGAAGCGCGTTGGCAATTATCACGACATCGAACGAATGTTCTTTAAAGTGCAGGTTGGTGGCATCTGCTACTTCAAAACGCACATTTTGCGGAACGTAGCCTTTCTTTGCCGTTGCAATCATCTTCGGCGCAAAATCTGTGGCAATCACGTTTTTGGCAGATGCCGCAATGTGCTTGGCAATCATTCCCGGTCCGGTGGCGAGTTCGAGAACCTCTTTCTCGGCAACGACTTGCGAGATTCGGTTGTACATATAATCGTAAATGCCTTTTTGTGAGTGCATTGAACGTTCGTAAACGGGTGCGAAAAAGTCCCAGACGGTTGTTTTCATATCAGTTTTGTTTTAAAAGTATCTATCCCATAACGACATCGAGCACCATCATCAAGGCAAAGCCGATGGCAAAACCTATTGTTGCTACGTTTGAGTGCTTGCCCTGCGATGCCTCGGGAATCAGTTCCTCGATAACTACATAAAGCATCGCTCCGGCGGCAAACGGCAGAAGGTAGGGCATCGTGGCGGTTGCCTCGGATGCAAGAAAGAGAACCAGAATGCTGCCTATTGGCTCGACAATGCCGCTCAGACTGCCCACGACGAAGGCTTTCAGACGGCTGTTGCCTGCGCTGCGCAGAGGCATTGAGATGATTGCCCCCTCGGGAATGTTCTGTATGGCAATGCCGAGCGAGAGAGCCAGCGCGCCAGAAAGACTGAAGTTGGCGGTTGTTGCGCCGGCTATTGCCACGCCCACAGCCATTCCCTCGGGAAAGTTGTGGATTGTAACCGCCAGAGCAAGCATCGTAGTGCGCGACAATCGGCTTTTAGGACCTTCTTGCCCTATTATCGGGTGCATGTGCGGCGTGATGTTGTCGATAAGCAGCAGAAAGGCAAATCCGCCAAGCAGTCCGCCTGCAACCTGCCACACGTTTCCCATTCCGAGAGCCGGAAGCAGCAGCGACCAGACCGATGCTGCCACCATGACTCCCGACGCAAAGCCGAGCTGAATCTTCTGAAACAGTTCTGGCATCTCGTTCTTCATCAGAAACACGAATGCAGAGCCGAAAATCGTTCCGGCAAGCGGAATAAGAAGTGTGATTATAATCGCGCTCATATTGATGCTTTATATTGTTGACGGTGCAAAAGTACGCATTTTATCCTGCAACCGAATTGCAAATGTTGCCTCCCGATGGATTGCCGAAAAACTCTTCTGATTTTGATACCGTTGCTTTTCCGTCCTTAATCGTGATAATTTTGTTCGCGCCTTGGATTGTCCGCAGCCTGTGGGCGATTACGAGGACGGTTTTGCCCTTGATGAGTTTTGAAATCGATTGCTGTATAAGTGTCTCGTTTTCAACGTCGAGCGATGCCGATGCCTCGTCCAAAAGGATGATTGGAGCGTTTTTGAGGAAGGCGCGGGCGATGGAAATCCTTTGACGTTCGCCGCCCGAAAGTTTCTTGCCGTTTTCGCCAATTACGGTGTTCCATTTGTCGGGTAATTGTTCCACAAATTCGGTGCAGTTGGCAAGTTCGGCTGCGGCTTTTACCTGTTCGTCGGTGGCGTTTTTGTCGCCAATACGGATGTTTTCCAAAACGGTGTTGTTAAACAATGTAACATCTTGAAAAACAATTGAGTAAAGACTCATAAGTGTTTCAGTGTCAACCTTTGAAATATCCTGACCACCAACAGTTATTTTGCCCGAATCAATATCCCAAAACCTTGCAGCAAGCCTTGAAACAGTGGTTTTGCCGCTGCCCGAAGGACCAATCAAAGCGGTTACTTCGCCCTGTTTTGC
Organism: Bacteroides sp. Ga6A2; assembly: GCF_000702225.1. Lineage (NCBI taxonomy): Bacteria > Pseudomonadati > Bacteroidota > Bacteroidia > Bacteroidales > Bacteroidaceae > Bacteroides > Bacteroides sp. Ga6A2. The sequence goes on from NZ_JNKX01000048.1 coordinate 10,364, forward strand.
AGTGAACGAAACGCCGTCGAGAATCTTTTTGCCATCTTGATACGAGAACTTAACATTCTCAAACACAATGTCTCCGCCATTTACTTTAAGTTCCTCAGAGCCTTGAAGCTCCTTGTGAGAAAGAATTTCGTTGAGGCGTTCACAATTGACGTCAAGCGCAATGATTGCTGCAAAATGTTCGAGCGAAGTTATGAGCGGGTCGTAAAGCCGCGAAACTATTATCAAAAACAGAAAGAACATCAACACGTTGATTTCGCCTGATTTCAAGAGCATTGCGCCGACAAGTGCTGTGGTTGCAATTCCAAATTTCAGAAGCATTTCAGCATTGGTAACAAAGATTCCTGTGCCGAGTTCGTTCCAAAGCATACGTTTTTCAACCTCGTGGATTTTTGCCTTAACTTTCTGAAAATAACTCTCTTGTGCATTGTTTTGACGCAAATCCCGCACGGATTCCAAACATTCTTGAATTTGTTCGGTCATTTCGATGGCGGCAATGCTCTTTTTCTTGCCGAGTTTGTACTGAACTTTTCTTGACAATGCCACAATCACAAGGCTTACGGGCAGCACCCAAACCGCAGCCAATGCCATTTTCCAATTAACGAAAAAAAGACACGTCGCTAATATGCAAGTACTTATTATTGAGCCTATTAATTGCGGGATAAAATGCGATGAAGCTTGTTCAATGCTTGCTGCGTCGTCCATCAAAGTCGATGTTAAATCCGCAGAATCTTTTTTGGCGAAAAACGATAAAGGCAGTTTTCTGAGTTTTTCGGCTAACGTGATTCTGCGCACACCGCTCTCCTTGTAAGTAGAGAAAAAACATGTGTTGTACTGAATCATGGCTGTTACTATTAGCAACAAAACCCAAATGCAAATACCTGTCAGATAGAATGTTGCTTTATCCTCAAGACTATCGCCCAAAATGTCCTTTATCAAAACATAGAGTAACACAACGGGCGAAAACAGCACCAAATTGTAAAAGATATTTGCTACCGATGCAATTATCATCGATCTTGCGCCCTCGTCAGAAAGGGCATATTTTTGTTTCAAATTTTTCATTTCATTAATTACGAATTATGAATTATGCATTATGCATTAATTGTTAATAGTCCATTCTACCGATTTTTGATATTCGTTCCACATCCGACTGTAAATGCCTTGTTTGTCAAGGAGTTGGCTGTGTTTGCCTTGTTCGGCGATTTTGCCGTCTTTAAGCACGAAAATTTCGTCACAATTAACGATTGTAGATAGTCTGTGGGCTATTTTGATAACGGTTTTGCCTTTGGAAATTTCGTCGAAAGCCTTTAAGACTTTTTCCTCGTTTTCAGGGTCGGCAAATGCTGTCGCCTCGTCAAGAATTAAAACGGGTGTGTTTCTGAGCATCACCCTTGCGATTGCAATTCGCTGTTGTTCGCCACCGCTGAGATATGTACCTTTGCTGCCGAGAACAGATTTGACACCCTCGGGCAGACGGTCGATGATGTCGGAGCATTGCGCACGTTGTAGGGCTGACAAAACTTCCTCGTCAGTGGCATCGGGTTTTGCCATTCTTACATTTTCTAAAATGCTTGTTTTCCGAAGTTTGCTGTCTTGAAAAACAAACGAAACAATTTCGGAAAGTTTTTCAGAGGCGATGTTTTTAACATTGACTCCGCCTATGAGAATTTCGCCTTCCTTAACGTCCCAAAATCTTGAAATAAGGCTTGCGGCAGTAGTTTTGCCGCCGCCCGAAGGTCCAACAAATGCAACTTGAGAGCCGGACGGAATTTTCATCGAGATATTGTCCAGAGCGTTTTTCGTCGCGCCTTCATATTGAAATTTAACATTCTGAAATTCAACTGAATAATCTGTCGGGATTTGAGGATTTTCTGCCTCTTGGTTTTCTTTTACGTTGATGACGGTTTCAATGCGGTTGAGTGCTGTCTCCACAATCATATCCGCCTCTGAGGAGTGCATCAGTTTGAAAAGTGTTACCGCAATCACCGGCGTAAAGATGATGTAAAACAGCAAGTTGGAGAAAAATTCAGGGTCGTTGGCGTTGCTTGAATTATACAGAGCTACCGAAATCAGAATTGCAAAAGCTGAATTGATAACCACGGTATAAGCCGTCATCGGAATCCTAAAACGACGGGTGTAACTTACGGTAAATTTTTCGTAATCGTCGATGGATTTTTTGAACTTTTTGAACGAAAACACCGACTGTCCGAAAGTCTTGACAACGGGAATACCGCGCACATATTCAACGGCTTCCTTTGTCATATTTTCGAGAGCGGCGTTGTAAGCCTCGATGTCTTTTTTGAGGTTTTTGCCCACCATAAACATATACATTATGAAAAATCCTGCTATGACGGTTGCGATGCACAGAAGACCTATTTTCCAATCGAAATAAAGTAGCATTGCAATCATTGCGAGCGGTGTTGTGATTGCGACAGTTCGGTCGGGTAGGATATGCGCCATAAAATTTTCGAGTGATGCCGACGAGTCAATGATTATTTTGCGGATTTTGCCGCTGCCCTCGTTTTCGATATATCCGAGCGGCATTCTGAGAACTTTTTCTACGCATTTTTCTCTGACGTTAGCCACTGTTCTGAATGCTCCCAAATGCGAACAAGCAAGCGCACAAAAATATACGCACATCGCATTGACAGCATATTTGACGGCTTCAAAACCGTAGTTTTCGATGTTTTGGGCTTTGGAGAAATCGGGCATTACAGATAGGACTTCGCCGGTGATTTTCCAAATGAATACGAATGGCACGAGAGCAAGACACGCGCTCGCCGTCGCCAAAACGATGGAGCCGATGGTAAAATACTTGTAACCTCCGGCAAAATCCATCAATTTTATAAGATCTGATTTGTTTTTCATTATTCTTTCATTTAAAAACTCATTTTAACTTTGGCAAAAATTTCAGAATTTTTGTCGTACATTTTAAACATACCTTTGTCGGCATTGAAATAATCAAAGCCGAGAGCGATATGGAGCATATCATTTACAGAATAGTCGAACGTTGTTCGGTCGTAAACGCCGCCATTGGTTACATCTATATATGCGAAAGTGTTTACATTCAGAGTGTTGCGAAACAAATCTTTCGATATTCTGACTGTCGCCGTGCCCGAACTTCTGTATGAACTGATGCCCGAATTGTGGTCGTAACCGCCGATGTATTTGTGCGCATACTGAAGGCTGACGTTCCAGTCGTTGCCCGGATAGATGTCGATGCCCAGAAGCGCGTTCGTCGTATTTTTGCACACAACTTCGTTGTAGATGTCAGGTTGCTGAGCCTCGCCAAAATATTCTGCAAGTTCGCCGCGAAGCACAAATTTGCCTAATGGCAGCGAGATGTCGCATCCAGCCATCGTCATTCGCTTGTGCTTTGGATTTAGGATAACCTTGTGACTTTCAGAATTGTATCTCATCTCGAATACTGGCATCTTGTTGAATGTCCTGAGAGCGCAGACCGAGAAATCCACTCCGCTGAGAAACCACGACAGTCTTCCGCCAAATTCAGCATTTTTAATCTTGAAATCGGGTTTTGCGGCAGAAAGAACCGAGTCGTTGCCCGTAACCGATACAGCCCACGGATTGTTGCGGTCGAACGGCAGTTCGAAAGTCTCGATAACCGGAACGGCTATCGCCTCGAAGGCAAACGAACTTTTGCTGTATTTTACGCGCAGCGCATTTTCGGGTATTCGGATGTCGTCATAATCCTGAGCGAGAAATTCGCTGTAATCCATCGGCGACACCAAATCGGTAATGCGCAACGCATCTGCCACGCCCCAAGTGATAATCTGCCGTCCGGCGCGAATGTCGAACGCGCCAGTCTGCTGCGAGACGTAGAGTTCGCGAATGTTGAAGCCCGAATATTCGGGAATAAGCGAGTTGTAGACCGCGTTTGCCGAGAAGAACAGTTCGGATTTGTTTTTTGATACCGAGAGTTCGCCGCGCAAGCGAGTGCGCGACGACATCCAATCGTTCGGACTCTCGGTTCTTACAGCATGGTAAGTGTCGGCAAAACCTTTAATTTTTACTTTCAAATCTCCGTCGTCGTCCTGTGCAGAGACGGCGGCGGAAATAACAACAAAAAATAATGAGAAAAGCAGTCGCATTTTTATATTCCCTTTTCCATTTTTGCAACGTTAAACATGTCAGAGCCAATCTTCAGATTGTACTTCATGTCAGAAAAAGTGATGATTGTCTTGTGCTTAGTCTGAACATTCTGCATCTCCATCTTTCCGCGAGTCCAGAAGCCCTGAACCTGCTTTATGTCCTGCACATTGAGTACGCGATGAAGTTTTCCGAGTTTGTCGTAAAACTCAACCTTTACGGTCATGAAACAGTCTTTGCGAATCCACGATATTTTCTTTGAATAAATCTCGCGCTTGTCCTTCGGAACAGACTCGACAACATAGCAGTCGAATCCGCCGCATTTCTCCTTGCGCAGAAATTTGTGAGTGTCCTCGTCAACATTGCGGTCGCCCATATCGTCGTAAGTAAAGTCCGTTCCCATGAAATAATCAGTCTTTGAAGAACTTCCGCTTATTCGGCGAGTTTTTTTGAGGGCAGGCATGTAGAGCCATTTGTCGTCGTCCTTGCCAATCTCGTCGTAGTTCCAAGTCAGAAATCCCGTGCCTTTAACATCGCCCGGATAAGTGAATGTCATCATCGTCTTTGTGTCCTTGCCAATATCCATTGCCCACGATTCCACCTTGCGCTCGCGCTTAGAACCGTTGGCCTTCTCGAGCACCAGATTCATCTTGGCATATCGAGTGTCGCCATCGGGATTATCCTTTACTTTCTTAATGATGTCTCTGCCCGAAAGATTCTGAGCATCAACTGAATATGCAGCCAAAACTAAAGCCGCCAAAAATAATATCTTTCTCATATTCCTAAAAAATTATGAACTATCATTTTTAATTGTCAATTGTCAATTATGAATTGTCAATTTTCCTCCTCTTTTCCAAATATTTTCAGCATTTTGAACAATACCGGAGTGATGAATAAGTCGGCAAGAAGAGCCGAAATTAAGCCAGCCACCGCCAATGTTCCGAAGTGTCTCATCTGAATGGCGTCAGAAACAGAGAATCCGAGGAAAGTGGCTGATATTATGACAGATGTCATGACGATAGCCAAGCCCGTTACGCGGAATGTCGCTTTCACGGCATGCTCGTAGTTTCGTTTGCGGTTGAACTCAAGATGTGCGTGGTTTACAAAATGGATTGTGTCGTCTACCGCCAGACCAAGAATCATCGGGATGATGCAAGCCGTCATCATGTCGAGCGGATAGCCCAGCCAACCCATCATGCCGCCAACAAACACCGCAGGCGCAAGGTTCGGAATCATTCCGATAAGGCCGAGCCTGATGTTTCCGAAGACAATCATCAGCAGTACGCCGATAATCACGGCCGACAGGATAAGCGACCACATCTGTCCCTTTGTGATGTACTGCTGCATAACCGTAAACTGAGGCAGATTGCCCACCGTAGAAACTTCGGAATTCGGGAACAGCTCTTTGGCGCGGGCCTCGAGACGCTTCATCTCGTTCTCAATCTCGTTAGAGTTGTAGTTGCTGATTTCTATTTGCAGACGCAGACGTCGATATTCATAATCCATCCAGTATTCAGATTCCGAGCCGCCGGCGTTCTCGTAAAGAAGCAAGAGCTGTGCCACCGCATCGTAGTTGTCGGGAACGTGATAATACGCTGTGTCGTTGCCGTTTAGCGTGCAGTTCATGTCTTTTATTATGTCGAGAACCGAAGAGTGACGCTTTGTCAGCGGATATTTTTCAATTTCGTGTTCGAGAGTCTCGAGTTTCTGAAGATTCTCGGGCTTCTTGGCATCGCCTTCTTCGGGCAGTACAACCATCAAATCGTAAGAGTACATCGTTCCGAGTTCTGTTTCGCACAGTTCAAGAAAACGGCGCGAATAGTCAACCTTTCTGCCCATCGAACGCTCAACGTCGAATGCCGGCTCAATCCAGCAAACGCCTATGCCACAGAATATTGTGATGATGGTTGAAACAACGATAATCTTCTTTGAATGACGCAGAACGTATCCGCCAAAACGCTCGAAAAGTCCGGCAGACTTGCCCTCGAACGATGTTTCGAACTGTTTGTTGTTCTCTGCCTTCTTTCCGAGCGAAAGCATTATTGGGGTAATTACAAGAATCGAGATGAGAACCGACACGATTGCAAGCGCAGAGTTTATGCCCATCGCCTTCATCGGAACAATGTTCATGGCAAGGAACGTCATCATTGCTGCAAGCGTTGTGAAGCCCGAGAAGATAACAGGCCAGGCTGTCTCGGCAATGGCATCGATGGCAGCCTGCTTGCGGTCGTGAAGTTTTATAAGTTGTGTTCTGAAGAAACTGTAAACGTGGATGTTATATGCTATTGCTACGGCAAAGGCAAGCATAACGGTTATCATCGTGGTGCTCATGTCCAGGTAGAGCCCGAGCCAGCCTATAATTCCCATGGCGATAATAAGTGCGGAGATTGAGGTGAGGATAGGAATCAGAACACCTCGCAATGAGCGGGTTACAAGCGTCATCACAATCAGCGCAACGATAATTGCTATGACCATCAGACGCGACATCTCGCCTTTTATGTACTGAGCCTTGGCATAGTTCATGTATGGCATTCCGGCGATGTTTGGGTTTAGCGATGCGTATTTGTCTTTTGTACAGATTTTTATCGCCTCTCTACCAGTTTGGTTTTCGGGTGCCTCAAGTCCTTGTGCGCGCCAAAGACTGTCGGAAGGGTAGGGGCGCAGTTTTACCAGAATCCACGACATAGTGCCGTCTTTGCTGATGAGTTTCTTCGACACATATTCCTTGCTGTAAGCCTTTTGGCGTATTGAGTCGAGCCCCTCTTTTGAATCTGGAATTACCTCTGGCACAATCTGTTGCAGTTCCATTCCATCCTCCGTTCCGACCATAAATTCGAGGTCGGTGATAGACGTGATTTTCTCGGAATACGACAGACTGTCCATCAGTTCGTTGCTCAGTTCGCGAACAAGTTCGAGGTTCTTCTTGTTAAACAGACCCTCTTTGTTCTCGACCAATACGGCAACATAGTAGTCGTTGCCGAAAATGCTCTTGAACTCGTTGGTTTTCAGAATCATCGGGTCGTCTTTCACGAAATAGGTATCGAACGATGTTTTAAAATAGATACGTTTCAGTCCTGCTACCGAAAAAGCAAGCAGGGCGGCAAACGCAATCATCACGATTATGCGATGATTTACAACAAATTGTCCGAATCTGCGGAACTTTGTGTTTATCTTCTCGATATTCATAATACTTGTTAATTATATGGTTTTAAGTTATGCAACTTTCTACTAAAACCGAACAGTGTTCTTTTGACTTTCAAAAAAGAGACGTGCATTTGTTACACGTCTTTGTCTTTCTGTCGGGCACTTAACACTTTTTGTTTTAAATCTGTTGCAAAATTACTGCGGAAAACAAGTATGGGCAATAACTAAAATTAGGGAATATTTACGTTCTGATACCTAAAAGTGGGGATTCGTCCTGAAAAAAGTCGTGTTTTTATTTTACATCTACGCCAAACAGACTTGCCCAGCCGCTTGTTGAGAAATGCACAAAATCGCTTGCAAACTTGTCTAACTCGCTGTCGGAGAGGTCGTGGCTTGCCATCTCGCCGATGATTGACAGCATCCACGCGCAGTTGGCATGAATGAAAAACGTTGAAATGTCGGTATTTATATGCGGATATTTCATCTTCATCTTTCCGAAGAACCAAAGAATGTGCGCGGTGGTGGCATCTGTATAGTTGTCGCGGAAGTTGTTTACCGTTGAGCCTTCGGATTTGTAGAGAATAAGGCGGATGATGTCGCGGTATTTTGTTACGAAACTGATGAACAACTTAGCCGTTTCCTGCTGCTTTTCAATGTCCATCATGTCCTCGAGGGTGGTGCTTTCGGAGTGCCGTTCCTTGGTTATCTGCATCATCGAGTCGATAAACGGACGGCAGACGGCAGTCATGAGTTCGTCCTTGTTTTTGTAGTACGAATATATTGTGCTCACACTAATACCCACGCGGGCGGCGATGGTGCGCAGCGAAGCATCGGTGAAGCCTTTTTCAAGAAACTCCTCTTCGGCATATTTTATTATCGAATTCCGGACATTGTCTTTTAAAATCTGCATAAGTGCGTAGTTTTTTAGAGTTAAACAAAACGCTGTTTGATTTTGCAAATATAAACCGAATTTTTCGATTGTGCAAAAAAATAGCGGAGCACGTTTTGTTAATCTCGTACTCCACCGTCCCCGAGTTAAAGAAAAAGGGAGCGCAGACAAATCCCGTCTGCACTCCCCAAAGCACCACTATTTACTCAAAACTATAAAAGAATGATGGAAAGCCTGTTACGGTAGCCACCTTTGTTTCTATATCTCCTGTGTTTATGTCTACTGTACAGAAACCGTTATACTCGGTGTTTGCCGAGCCGTATACCATCTTGTTGCCATGGCGCCCCATAGCAACGCCGTGTCCGTTGGTTAGCGGAAGTCCCTCGATAACTTTTATCGTCTTGTTGTAGATATCTACAATAACCGGAACGCCAATGTGGGCAAGGTAAGAGTTTGTATTGTCTGGCTCGAGGGCAAAGGCAAAGCCGTATGCAAACATTTTTCCGTTGCCAACGTAGCGGCACATCATAATCACGTTAAGATAGTCGCAGCTCAAGCCTTCAACCTTAGTCTTTGTAAGGTCTATGCAGTACGACTCGTCGAAATCCGTCTCGCCTTTTTTGATGCGCGCAATGCCTCCGTTGAGTCCCGGAATATAGCCGAACGAGCCTGTGCAGTTGACGTAGATATCGCCTTTCTCATCTTCGAAGATTGACTGGTTGTCTACCGGGCGTGAAGGGGCGCACAGACCGATGGAAGTGTTGCGCGTCTTCTTGATGAATTTATTGTCGGCAACGTTGTAGAGAGCCATCTCGAGAGCGTTCTCCGATGGCATCCACTGTGAGTTGTACTGCTCCAAGGCAACGTACAAGATGCCGTCGCGGATGAAGAGTGCTCCAGGATATGCTGCCACGCCTTCGTTGCGGAGCGATGAAAGGTCTATGCGCGAAATCTCGGTCATCGTCTGCGGATTGAAGACGATAATCATGTCAAGACTCTGACAGCCCACATAAGCCTTTTCTGCGTTTGCCTCTACAACGATTGCCGCGCTCGAGTTTGCAGGAAGTTCCATAGATCCTTTCAGTTCCAGTTGGTTGCTTGAGTTTAGAACGTAACGCTTCAGTTTCAGTTCCGTTCCGCCAGTATAGTCGGGGAAGACATAGATGTTGCCGCTTGGGCAAACGCAAGGATATGCGCCGAAGCCAAGCGGAATGGCGTTTGCGTTGCTGTAATTTACGCCGCCGCTGATATTGTCGACTGCCTGCAAGTAGCCGCTGCCCGTGCTTCCGTCGGGGTTGGTAACCGTTGTTGAAAACAGAATCTTGCCAGATGCCGTTGACTTGTCGTCATCTTTCTCGTCGTTGCAGGCTGCAAAAGATGCTGCAAATGCTGCAATAATAAATAAATGCTTGATTTTCATATCTATAATAAATTTAATTGTTTTGATTGTACTCTTTCGCTAAGTAACATGAGGAAGGGAAGTGTCCCATGCCGGAAAGCCCTATTCGGAATCTTGGTGGAGGTTTTCAGCTTTCTACTGTCAATTTTCAGTTTACCCATCAGCTATCTTGCCCGAACCTTGAACGTAGGTTGAACGTACCTTGAACGTAGCTTCCCCGTACCTACCCCGTAGCTACTCCGTATCTACTTCGTATTTTTCGGCTTATTTTCCTCTGCTTTGAATCTTAGTTGAAACGATTTTTCAACTTTTGCGAATTGTCCATTGTCAATTATGAATTGTCAATTGTCCTTATTTCATCACATATCTCACTTTAAAGCCGTAGTTTCTGCCCGGAAGCGGACGGTTCAGGTCGGAGAAGACAGCCTCGTCTGTCAGGTTTTTCACCTTCAGGGTGATAGTCCAGCGGTTGTTCATGAAACTGTGCTCATATCCAAGGTCAATAGTGAAAGCCTCCGGAATCTTGCGGTCCTGATACTTGCTCATCTCAAAGTCGTAGAAATACTCGCCGATGTATGATGCATCTGCCAAGAAACGGCTGTTCTGGCTTTTTCCGCCGAAAAGATTTTCCTTGTGAAGCTCAAATCCGAAGTTTGCCAGTTTGTACGGAACATTCGGCATACGCTTGTTGTAAGTCGGATTCTCGGCTGTCGAGCCAAGTTCATTTTTGCGTTTGTCGCGAAGGTCCTGATAAGTGGCGTTGCAGTAGATGTAAAGGAACGAAGTCACATCGCCCTTTGCCTCAATCTCCACGCCCTTGGTGTCTACCGTCCCGAAGTTAGCGTAGCGTGCCATTGTAGGAATCATATCAGCCTGATAGCGAATCATATTCTTCAGACGGTTGTAGAAATAGTTAGCCTCTATCTCGATAAATCCGAAGGTATTGGCACGATGATACAGAAGTCCGGCGTTGAGTCCGTTGCATCGTTCTGGCTCGAGGTTGGTTGACGGCAAGACTGAATATCCGTTGCCGGCAAGTTCTTCGGATGTAGGGATTCGGACTTCGGAACTGAACGTAGCCTTTGCCATGAGATATTTTGTGAACTTATATCGCATACTTTCGCTCACGCCCCAGTAGTTTTTCGACAATTTTACGGGCTGAGGATTGTTGATGTAAGTGTGCTCCAGAACCTTGGTGTCGGAAGTGTAATTGAAGTTCTTCACCGTCGTTGCGCTCATAAACTTACTGTCGAAAAGCGTGAGGTCGTACGACAGTCCGGTGGTGAAGCTGCTCGTCTTGCTGTCGAAATTAGTCTTGTAGCCAAACGACAAGTCCATCAGCTCGTTTTCGGGCTTCTGATTGTTGTGAGTGGCATAGACATTGAGGTTGAACGAGTTGTGAGCGTCTAAAAGATAGTTCATGTATACCTTTGCTATGAAGTCGTGCGACTGATTCTTTGAGTCCGAAGCGTAGTTGCTCAGTTCTCCGCCGTAGGGTGAAATGGAAGGATAGCGGTTGCCGTCCCAGTCGTACTTGTATTTGGCGTCGTCGCACATTCCGTTTCTGCCGTACGAGTATGCAGCATCAACATCAAGGTCGAGGCCGGCAAAAATAAAGTTGTCGCGCTTCAGGGTCAAGGCTGCTATTCCAGCTATGCCGTGGTTGTAGGCTTCGCGAACATCAGAGTCGATGCCCTGAATTTCGGCCTTTGTACCTAAGAATACAAGTTCCAGTTTTGCCTCGTCGAAATACCATTTCGTTGCTTTTATCGAGCCGCCAACCATAGCCTTCTTAAATTTGTCGTGGTCGCGCTTAACCTTTCGGTCATTAAGGTTTTTCAGAGTCATTTCGTAGTCGTTGTCGGCATATGTCAACATTCCGCCAAGACCGAATTGAATGCCCGTTTTCTTGTTAGTCTGCTTTAAAACCCAGTTGAATTTGTGTGTGTTGAACGAAGCAATCTCGTAACTTGCATCAACATAAACTGGCGGATATTCCTTCGTTACAACATTAACTGCTCCGCCGAGAGCCGAGCCTCCGAATCTGTAAGGCACGATGCCTTTGTAGACTTCGATGCGCTCAATCATGTCGGTATGAATATCGTTTAGCGACATATAGTCGGACATCTGCCCGATAGCAGCCTCGTCGATGTACAGTCCCACGCGCTTGCCTTCAAGTCCGCGCACCGAGATGCGTGATGCGCTGCCCACGCCGCCTGTGTTCCTCACCGTTATGCCAGCCATGCGCGATAGAGCATCGTTTATGCTCGATGTTGTGCCTTCGAGTTGGCGTGCTCCGAGAACGGTTACAGGAATAGCCCCTTCGCGCATCTTTCTAATCTCGTTGTGGGCAACGATTGTTACGTTTTCCAACTCTTGGCCGGCTATCGTAGTCGAGTCGGAATTGTTTTGTGCCGACATGTTTATTGCGGTTGATGTCAGCAGTAAAATAGCAATTTTTGACCTCATGATTCAATGATTGTATATGCTTTTGATTTTAGAATTGATTTCAAAATTAGATAATGTGCTGTTTCTCTTCATCTCTGTTAGAATCGTGTGCAAAATTATAATCGATGAAAAAAACTTGCAATCACTAAAAATAGTGAAAGGCTCGGAGAGACTAATTAGTTTTAGGGAAAAAAAAGGCTGCCCCGTTTAGAGTGGGGCAGCCGTTAAATTATTAGCAATATATGGTTATAAGTGCTGTCGTTTTATGCTTTTGGGTGTTGAATGTTTCTTTGTAGTATTTATCGTTATCAAGTTCTAATGTCTGTCCGTCGAACTCGCATTTGTAGGCATCGTAAGATCCGTTATTTACGTCCAGATACCATTTAAGAGTGTGAATGTCGTCATTTCCGAAGATTTTCCGACTCTTCATTTTTATCTCATAGATTTCTTCGTATCTTTTTTGACGGTTTTCTGCATCTATGATGTCCCAGTCAATCCATTCGAGAACTAGAGTTGTTTCGTTTTCTATAACAGAATTGTAAAGCCATGATTTCTTGAAATTTTCAAGAGACTTGTTCCTTGAAAGGCTTTTACCTTTTATAGAAATGATATTCGAATTTACTTCTTCAATATATTTGCCCTTTTCTAGGACTTTAATAGAGTCTAAAACATTTGTTCCTTTTGGAGACACGAATCTGAGGTATGTCTCGTGTAGGACAGGAGCTTTACTGTCGTCGTTATAGTTGTTGCACGAAAAAAAAGTGCAAACAAATATTAAAATGATAAATGATTTGAAATTCACCATATTGTTGTGGTTTTTAGGTTGTATTCTTTTTCAACGCAAAAATATGAATTATGAATTAAATATTGTATAGAAACTATATTATTTTTCTATTATTTTATTTTTTTGATATAAATCAACAGATAGGTTCGTTGTATTTCTACAGTTGTTTTGTTGATGAAATAAATAACATTTATGAGGAAAATCATTTTTTTGTAGAGAAAATAGAATTGAAAAGAGAAAGTAATAATCATTGTCACCTAATATTTATAGTCTGTCACGCCAAAACTGACAAACTTGGCAGATTTTTTGTCAATCGCATGGTTTTGGCACGCTTTTAGCAAGAACCAAATCAGAAATAATAAAAACATTAAAATTTAACGATATGAATATTAAACCATTAGCAGACAGAGTTCTGGTTCTTCCTGCTCCAGCAGAGGAGAAGACAATCGGCGGAATTATCATTCCAGACACAGCAAAAGAGAAGCCTCTTCAGGGCAAGGTTGTTGCAACTGGCAACGGCACTAAGGACGAAGAGATGGTTGTAAAGGAAGGCGACACCGTTCTTTACGGCAAGTATGCTGGTACTGAGGTTGAGTTCGATGGTACTAAATACCTCATCATGCGCCAGAGCGACATTCTCGCTGTTCTTGCATAAATAAGATATGTGGAGAAGAAAATTTCAAAACAATTAACCCATAAACATTAAAAATCATGGCTAAAGAAATAAAATATAACGTAGAGGCTCGCGAGCTTCTGAAAGAGGGTGCAGACGCACTCGCTAACGCAGTTAAGGTGACACTTGGTCCTAAGGGTCGCAACGTAGTTATCGACAAGAAGTTCGGTGCTCCACACATCACAAAGGATGGTGTGAGCGTGGCTAAGGAGATTGAGCTCGACGATGCTTTCATGAATGCTGGTGCTCAGCTAGTTAAGAGCGTGGCTTCAAAGACTGGCGACGATGCCGGCGATGGTACAACAACAGCAACAGTTCTTACTCAGGCAATCCTTAACGAGGGCTTGAAGAATGTAGCAGCAGGCGCAAATCCACTCGATCTTAAGCGCGGTATGGACAAGGGCGTTAAGGCTGTTGTTGAGAGCATCAAGTCAATGGCAGAGCAGGTTGGCGACAACTACGACAAGATTGAGCAGGTTGCTTCAATCTCAGCAAACAACGATCAGGAAATCGGTAAACTCATTGCCGACGGTATGCGCGCAGTTTCAGTAAACGGCGTTATCACTATCGAGGATGCTAAGGGTCGTGAGACTGTTTTGAAGACTGTTGAGGGTATGCAGTTCGACCGTGGCTATCTTTCTCCATACTTCGTTACCGATACAGAGAAGATGGAGTGCGTAATGGAGAAGCCATACGTTCTTATCTACGACAAGAAGATTTCTAACTTGAAAGACCTTCTTCCAATTCTTGAGCCTGCCGTACAGAGCGGTCGTCCATTGCTTATCATTGCAGAGGATGTTGACTCAGAGGCTCTTACAACATTGGTAGTAAACCGCTTGCGCGCTCAGCTTAAGATTTGTGCAGTCAAGGCTCCGGGCTTCGGCGACCGCAGAAAGGCAATGCTCGAGGATATCGCAGTTCTTACAGGTGGCGTAGTAATCTCAGAAGAGAAGGGCTTGACTCTCGACAAGGCTACTCTAGAGATGCTTGGTACAGCCGACAAGATTACCGTTTCAAAGGACAACACAACAATCGTTGACGGTGCAGGTTCAAAGGAGAATATTCAGGATCGTATCAACCAGATTAAGGCAGAGATGGCAGCTTCAACTTCTTCATACGACAAGGAGAAACTTCAGGAGCGTCTTGCTAAGTTGAGCGGCGGTGTTTGCGTTCTTGAGGTTGGTGCTGCTTCAGAGACAGAGCAGAAGGAGAAGAAGGATCGTTGCGACGATGCTCTTTGCGCTACTCGTGCTGCTATCGAGGAAGGTATCGTTCCGGGCGGTGGCGTAGCTTACATCCGTGCTCAGGAGGCTTTGGCTAAGGTTCAGGGCGATAATGCCGACGAGAACACAGGTATCGCAATCATCAAGCGTGCCATCGAGGAGCCATTGCGCCAGATTTGCTTCAACGCAGGTGTTGAGGGCGCAGTTGTTGTAAACAAGGTTCGCGAGGGTAAGGCTGACTTCGGTTACAATGCAAAGAAGGATGTATTCGAGAATATGTTTGCAGCCGGAGTGGTTGACCCAGCCAAGGTTACTCGTGTAGCTCTTGAGAATGCTGCTTCAATCGCAGGTATGTTCCTTACAACAGAGTGTGTAATCTGCGACAAGAAGGAAGAGAATGCTCCAGCAATGCCAATGGGTGCTCCGGGCATGGGCGGCATGATGTAATAAACGGATTTCATACCGATAAGATAAAAAGATGAAGCCGTCGTGCTCCGAATGAGGAGCATGGCGGCTTTTTTAGTTATAAAAAAATCATTTCTTTTCTTTCTGATTTCGATGTCAGTTTGCAGATTGCTCAAAGTAAAAGGCGTGGAAGATGTCTCCGCCCGTGACCTCAAGTTTGAGTTGTCTTTCTACTCCAGTTTCATTGGGTTCAAAAGTAACTTTGAGCCTGTTTCCGTTTATCTCGGCTTTTGCCCATTCTGTTGTCAATGTGTTGAATAAACACAGAAAAACGAAAGAGACATAAGGAAAAAATATAAATGCTTAATAATCTGTAAAATAACTTTTTTTTAGACGGAAAAACGAAAGAGACATCTTTTTTTATGCACTGGTGCTGAACTGGTGCTGAACTGGTGCTAAACTGGATTTTGAGTGGATTTTTTACCGAGTTTAACGCAAAATTTAAGGCTGAAAACACCTAAAACACAGTGTTTTAGGTGTTAATTTATGTTAAGTGTTAAATGAATGTCAGAAAAACGTTAAATCGGGCGTTAAATAGTTAAGCGTGAATTTAAGTAAGCGTTAAATAAAACGTTTTATGCATTAAACACAAATGAATAAATGAGCCATTAAAAAAAGTACATAAAAAATGTAAGCATTTTTTTAAACCAGTCAGAAAGGAGTAAAACAAAACAGCATCGAGCCGCCGCCAGTGGTGGGCGTTTTGCCGTCTATAATAAAGATGTCGATTTTGAACGCTGATGTAAATTTATGCTCCATTTTTAATTTTTTGACTAAAAAAACGCAAGTTTTAAATTTATTCAGTATATTTGCATCGTTCAAACATCAAGCGGCGCAAAGATACGCCGATAACATAGTATTTGCCATTTGCAAGGGTGCGGAACTGGAAACAGCCGCAACGGACTTGATGCCGTGAACAGCCCTAAACAAGTGGCGTTTTTATTGTTCAAACATCAATGAATTACAAAGATTTAGAGGCTTTAAAAAAAGCCGTTAAGTTCAATTTCACAGCGTCAAGAATTGGCAGAACAGACCACGAAAAAGAAGTTCTGGAACTATCCGCCGACATTGCAGCAGATCTTTTTTCGTATGGTTTCCCGTTTTACGAGTTTTCAGAAACACTGAACAAGATTGTAGAATTTTATTTTGTTCAGTGTCTTAAAGATAGCGATGCAACGCCGCTATTTATAGACGATTTCGAGCGATTCTCAAATGAGAAAAGAATGATTTCGACAGCATTTCGTTTTTTAGAAGCGTTGCAAACTGAATACTGGAAAAGAGAGAAGAAAGAAGAAAGCAGCGGTACGGAAAAGATAATTTTCAACTGATAGAGAGGGTGTGTCAAAATAGGCACATCCTCTTATTTGTTTTTTTACAGGCACGGCGTGGAAAGATTCTTTCTATGCCGCTTTTTTGATGTAAAATCTGTCACAAGCACCCACGAAGCCGCATTTTGCGTTATATAGTCGGTATATTGGTATAAAAACAGCCTTTGAGAGACCGTTCTGTGCCTGTTTTCTCATCACGGCAGCCATTTTCTTGATGTCAAAGGCTATGGCGAAGAAGGCAAAGTCCATGGTGACCTTGCCCTTGCCGAAGTGACGGAAG
>NZ_JNKX01000049.1:0-26655 GCF_000702225.1 Bacteroides sp. Ga6A2
CTGTGAATTTGGCTTCATCGTGATAACTTCTTAAAGGGTTAATAACTAAAGTTCAGACTATAGCCAAAGCCTTCCTCGACTTCACTCTTGTCGGACACTGCATCGTCCAGCGACGTGCTACGATTCTATGTTCAGACTCTAAAGACTTTAAAAGGAGGGCGGACGAAGGTCTTGCTAACGATATAGTCAGACGGCTTACCTAGCGACACAATGCTCTCGCCCTCCACGGCCACAATCTCTAGCGAAACTACAAAATTGTTGCCGCATGAACTAAATTTATACGATGTTTAACATCGGACATTTAGAACATTATCTATAATCCGATGCAAAGGTAAGAGCGACCATAGGGCAAGGGCGAGAATTCGGCAGAACCAAGGAAATACATATTGTCAATCTTAGTTACTCATATACAACGAAATATTATCGTTTTTAAAAATTGCATCATGGTCTATGGTTAACAGAACAGATTCGATTTCCGAGAATTCGGGATGATTTAGACATTTCTTTCTTATACAACGCATAGTTTTGTTGTTTTTGTAAGACATCACAAAACTGATTATCTGCGTATTAGATTCATTATAGACGCTGAAAGCGTCTCCGCTTAGTAACCGTAGGTCGGGATGACCTGCGGAATAAGAACTATCAACAGCAAGCACTCTGAAGGAGTGCCCCATCTATCGCAATGGGCGACCGCTTTCAGGGTCGAAATTATCCGTTTCATTACTGTCCGCAGATCCTACGGATACTGCGGTTACTGAGAGGTGACGCTTTCAGCGTCATTACGAATAATCATTTCCTAATAATAGGAAGAGGAAGTTTATTATCTCGAACTCACATACCGAAGCGACCATAGGGCAAGGGCGAGAATTCGGCAGAACCATGGTAAATGCTCCCTAACTTAGTTTCCGCAGCACATCGAATACATATTAACGCATTGGTTTTCGGGAGGCAGCCAGCCAACAATCTCGTCTTTCGTTCCACGAATCCGTATTTTCAGCCATCTTTCCTTACAATCACAAACCTGAGCAATACTATAGGCTGCATCTTGGGGCAACATACTTAACTTTGAACGGAATGACGGTTTGTTGTATAAGGGAATCATCGGCTTACCATCAATATTTTTAGGTGCTAACCCTACCCCAACATTATTTTTCGGAATCCATACAGAATCCATTGAAAAAGGCAAGGAATCTGTGTCTGACGATGAAATCTTAACCAGAAAACGGTTCTTACATGATTCAATGATGTCTACAACATAAAACGCATTTGATGCCGAATCTGCCAACAGTTCAGCATCTGTGGCTTTGTTGCTATCAGCCCGGGCGATAATAATCCTACCGCTGGTATCTTCCGCAGTTTTGTATACTGCCAACTTGCCGCCGACTATTACTCCCCGACCTATTTGACAGTATGCCACAATATGCATTAAAAGCAAAAATGACACAACAAATATCCTCTGTTTCATATTATCAGTATGGTTTTAGTTTTGCTAACAAATGTTTCTCTTCGGACATTAACGAAAATCAAGACAGATAGGCAAAGACACCTCAGTACGGACTTTTTTACCCTTGTGTTCGCCCGGCTTCCATTTTGGCATCATCCTTAATACGGATACGACAGCCTCATCTAAGTGTTTCTCTATTGAATGTGTAACCTTAAAATCGGAAACAGACCCGTCTTTTTCAACAATAAAAGAAACGACAATTTTTGTTGACGTAATTCCGGCATCTAATGTTTCTTGCGGAAGTTTCAATCTCTGAGTAATAAATGAGAGTATCTTACTTTCACCTCCGGAGAATTCCGGCAAAACCTCAGGAAACACCATAGGCTTTTCTTTGTCTTCCAAGCCACAGATAGTAGCTTCTACGACCGTTAGAGAATGGCATAAGAATCCGTCACATTCATTACGCCCAAATGATAATAATGGCAAGACAACCATTACAATCGCAGATATCAACAACCTTGAACAATTCATTTTTTTGTATGCTAATCGGTGGTAAAATTATTATTGGTATATTTCCTGGAGAGTAGGAGAAAAAATCTCAGTTTTAACTGTTTCTCCTAAAAAAATACCTTTTTCATCATAGTCATACCAAATTTCACAGACTTCACATTGTACCGCTCTTTCTACAGCAATAACGACACGTTCCGATTCGTTTTTTTTGAATAAGATTTCGGGGGTATCAACAGGAATTAAGATAACAACCCCTTTATATGATACATGTCCAAGAGCTAAACTGAGGAAGAATTTTTGTTCTGTACCAAATTTGTTGTACGTCCTAAAAGTATGCTTATTCTCTTTTGAACTATAGATGTATTGTATTACTTTTAGTTCCGAACATTTAGTACAATAGCGCAACTGAACATCTTCAAGCATTTTGTCGAGCAATACAGTATCTGCAATTTCATACTTATAACTATCCCATTTCAAATAATCTCTGTAAGTGAGGTCTCTATCTTCTAAAAATAGTCCGTTTAAATCATAGTTGAACAACATACAACATGTTTCACTTAGCCTCCCTTCTTTAACGACAACGACATTTTTTGCTTTTTTTCTTTTGAACAAGGTACTCGAAGTACCCGCAGGTATAAAGATGTCAAGTCCCTTATAAAATACATGTCCAAACGTCAAACTATCTTCGAGGCATGAACAGTTACACGCTTCAAAAATATGTTTTTCATCTTCAGAAAAACTATATCGTATTATTTTCAGCCCCAAATATTTGGCACAATAACGCGACTGCACATCTGCAAGCATTTTATCTAACAGAAGAGTGTCTAATACTTCATACTCACGGCATTTCAGAATGATTGAGTCTTTGTTGACTTTTGGGGCTGGACAAGAGTTTACACCATACGTTCTGAAAGGCATGAGAAGTATAAACACGATTATAACAAACTTCAGATGTTTCATTTTTGTATTTTTCCAGTTTGATTTTTTGAACATTTCGGTTGCAAGGTAGTCATAATTATCGAAATAAATTACATTTTAGGCACGAAAAAGAATATCACCACTCCGATTTTTAAATCATTTTCTCAGAAATGTTTGACCATATTGCGGATGGAGCACTCTCTTAAACCCAAAACGGTCATTAGAAAAAATAAGTAGCAAAATGTAAGTTGGTTTAATTATTCAGAGTCAATCATTAGCACTTTATGCTTATATTTTTATAGGCTCCGGATACTTATCTGAACATTATGTAAGGCAAAATTTCTAATGACCGATTTGGGATAAAAGAAACGACAATTTTTGTTGACGTAATTCCGGCATCTAATGTTTCTTGCTGGAGTTTCAATCTCTGAGTAACAAATGAGAGTATCTTACTTTCACCTCCGGAGAATTCCGGCAAAACCTCAGGAAACGCCATAGGCTTTTCTTTGTCTTCCAAGCCACAGATGGTATCTTCTACGACCGTTAGTGAATGGCGTAAAAATACGTCACATTCATTATGTCCAAATGATAATAATGGCAAGACAACCATTACAATCGCAAAAACTAACAACCTTGAACAATTCATTTTATTTGATTTTTCTTATGTAGTCGAGAAGTTCGTAAAGTTGCTTATTGTAAAGAATTCTGGGGGCATCGACGTAATGCATCGACAGAATTTCTGTTTCAACACCACCACATTTAAATGAAACAGAAAACTGACAATCGGTCTTTTCAACTTCAAAACTATACAACCGCAATTTTGCGCCAGCATCAGTAAATAACTTATTTATTATCTGAGCACAGCACTTCATTGTCTCGGTTTCCTTGCAAGATTTTTCAATTCCGCCGTTGCCAACAAGAATACACTCGTTATTACGGAACTTCACTTCTTTTATTTTCTTAGACTTTCCGTTGTAGAGTCTGAAAATCAATTCGCCATCATCATCATCTATTCTGTACAACTTCCCAAACTGTGGAGACTTGTTTGCTATGACATCATTCAAGAAGCAATCGAAATTTTCCATATAGTAGTCGCCTGTATCACCAGATACGAACGCACGAGAAAGACGTGCAACATCTTGCTCTGCACATGGGTAGCAATTATAGATACTTCCATCGTTACAGAAAATGTTTAACGTTTTTTCATCTTTGTGGTCAAAACTGAATTTTCCACCTTTCAGCTTCTTCATTTTCGCTAGAAAATGATTCTGTAAGATTGAAATCTGACAACTATCCAACTTCAGTACATCATTTTCTCTTTCAGCAACACAATTCCATTGTTTTACTGTAACTCTGAAATTATATTTTATATATACAGAATCAATTCTCGCCATACTCTGTGCCATAGCGATAGAACTAATCTGTAACAATATCAAAAACAATATTTTTCTCATAGCACCCAATTTTATCCGACTTTTTCCGGTACATTGCTGCCAGTTTGATTTTTTGAACATTTCCGTTGCAAGATAGTCATAATTATCGTAATAAACTACATTTTAGGCATGAAAATGACTATCGCCAGTCCAATTTTAAAATCATTTTCTCAGAAATGTTTGACCATATTGCGGATGGAGCACTCTCTTAAAGACAATTCCGAATTTACAATTATCGGATTTCCCACATATACCCTACATATACAAAACATATAGCCTACATATACACAACATATAGCCTACATATACCTTGCATATACCTTCCCTATACCTTGCGTATAGCTTCCGTATATCTTCAATATACCTTCCATATTCCTACCTTCTTCCTACCTTCTTCCTACCTTCTTCCTACCTTCTTCCTACCTTCTATTTTGTATATACTAAACGGACAATTTCTGACGAAATTGTCCGTTATAAATCCTCGGCAATTATGAAAGCAATTTTGAATTATCAATTATGAATTTTGAATTGTTCATTGTCAATTGTCAACTGTGAATTGTCAATTCTGAATAAATTTTCAACTTTCAATTTTCAACTTTCAACTTTCAATTTCCTCAACCACCGCCGTGGCGTTGCCATCCTTAAAGCGCACGGTTATCTTGCTGCCCTTGGCAAGCTGTGCTACCCGAGTAACGATTTTGCCGTCGGACAAAGTCATGCAATAGCCGCGGGCCAGAAGAATATCAGGGTCGGCACTACGGAGCTTCTCCTCGATGATGCCGAGCGAGAACTTCTGCGCCTGCAAAAGAGCGTCGACGTGCAACCGCATCTGCGGAACAAGCGAGTTGAGCCTCTGAAGTTCGGAGTTGTGCCACATCTGCCACGCCGTTTCTATGCGCTTCTGAATATTGTCGATGCGCGCCAGTTCCTTCGACTTCAGCACCTCGAAGAGGACGGGCATCTTGGCTGTTATGGCATCTATGCGACTGTGCTCGTTCTGCAATATACGCTTCACCTCCGACATTATGCGCTGCCCGTAGTCCTGCAAGTCGTAAGCCGTATCTTCGAGATGATGGATAAGGAACTCGGCCGCCGCCGTAGGAGTCTTTACACGAGTGTTAGAGATGAGGTCGAGAACGGTATCGTCGCGCTCATGACCTATGCCCGTTATAATTGGCAAAGGAAAGTTTGCCACATTCTCGGCAAGAGCAAGCGTATCGAAACCCGACATATCAGCCGTAGCACCTCCGCCACGGATAATAACCACCACGTCCCAGTTGTCAATGTCGGCGGCAATGGCATCGAGAGCGTTTATTACAGTCTGCTCAACCTTGTCGCCCTGCATTATTGCCGGAAACAGTTTAGGGTAGAATTTCAGACCAGAATCATTATTCAGAAGTTGGTTACAGAAATCGCCGTAACCAGCAGCCTTCTCAGACGAGATGACGGCTATTCGCTGACACAATACCGGAATCTCGAGCTCTTTCTGAAGGTCGATAACACCTTGCTCCTTCAGATTGTCGAGAATCTCCTGCCTGTGGCGCATCATGTCGCCAAGCGTGTAAGAGGGGTCTATATCGGTAATATTGAGCGAGAAGCCATACAGTTCGTGAAACGTAACGTGCGCATACACCATCACCTTTATGCCGCTGCGCAGTTCGCTTCCGGTGGCACTCTCGAACTTACGCCTTATCTTCTCGTAGTCGTTGCTCCATATTGTTCCGCGCGCCTTTGCAACCAGTCCGCTGCCCTGAATGTCTTTCTGTACAAACTCAAGATAGCAATGGCGGCGCACGCTGAAATCGCTGATTTCGGCAGTAACCCAATAGCCGTCAATCATGATGGTATTGACGGCACACTTAACAAGGCTGTTAAGTTCGAAAAGCGTAAGTGACGGAGTGTCGTGCATAGTCTGCAATAAAGGCGGCAGTTACTGACCGCCGAGTTTTTTTTCTACAAAATGTCTGATGAAGGCTACCGTCTCGTCAATTCCCATTACCGACGAGTTTATGCACAAGTCGTATGTTGCCGCCTCGCCCCATGTCTTTGTGCTGTAATAGTTGTAGTAGTTGGCTCTTTCGGCATCGCCACGCTCCATCATGCGCTCCGCCTTCTCGGCATCTACATTCTGACGCTCGCAGATGCGCCTTACGCGCTCGTCGTGGCTGGCGGTTATGAACACGCTCACGCATCGCGGATTGTCACGCAGAATGTAGTCGGCACATCTTCCCACTATAACGCACGACTCCTCGTCGGCAATCTTGCGTATGGCATCGCTCTGAATCTTGAACAGAGCCTCCTCGCTAAGCTGATTGTCGTAATATCCGCCAAACGATACGCCGCTCTGTATTCGGTTAAACAGGGTGTTGAAGAAGCCTTTCTTCTCGTCGGTATCTCTGAAGAACTCGGCTCCGAAACCGCTCTCCTTTGCCGCAAGGGTTATAAGTTCGCTGTCCAAGAAACGGATGCCAAACTCCGCAGCAAGTTTCTTGCCTATCTCGCGACCGCCGCTACCCAACTGGCGGCCTATGCTGATTACAAATCTGTCCATAGCATCTTTAAGTTAAATAGTTTTCATTTGTTTGAACTTTCTTATCTGAATGATTATCAGCACCACAGCCGTAACAACAGATATAGAATCGGATATCGGCATTGAGTACCACACGCCGTCAACGCCAAAATATTTTGGCAGGATTATGAGGCACGGAACAAGGAAAAGCATCTGTCTCGAAAGCGACAGGAAGATGCTCTTCTTTGGCATTCCAATGCTCTGGAAGAAGTTGGTGATAACCATCTGTATGCCTATTATCGGGAACGTAACCATAACAATGCGCATGGCATCAGACGACAGGGTGATAAGTTCCTCGTCGGCCGTAAACATACGCGCAACCTCCTCGGGAAAGAACTCGCCCAGCATGAAGCCGCTCGTGGTAACAACCGTTCCGCCAATCATAGTGAGCCACAGCACGCGCATCACACGGTCGTATCGCCCCGCGCCGAAGTTGAAGCCGGCAATAGGCTGCATACCTTGGTTAACGCCCATCACAATCATAACAAAGATGAAGGCAACGCGGTTTACAATTCCGTACGCTCCTACCGAGAGGTCGCCGCCCTGCTCCATCAGTCCGCGGTTTATGACGATTACAACCAGACAGGCGCACAGGTTCATAAGGAATGGTGACATGCCGATAGACAGGATATGCCCGATAATCTTCTTCTCAAGTCCGAAGATGCCGCGCTTCCATCGCAACAGCTCGTCGGGATTGCAGAAGAGCTTAATCTGCACAAGCAGAGCCACAATCTGCGCCAGAACGGTGGCAAGAGCCGCTCCCCTGATGCCCATGTCGAAGACGTAGACAAACAGCACATCGAGCACCACGTTCAGAAATACCGTGAGAATGGTGCACAGCATCGAATACAGCGGATGTCCGGCCGAACGCAAAATGCTGTTCAGACCAAGATAACTGTGCGTAACCACGTTTCCGAGAAGGATTATAACCATATAGTCGCGCGCATACCCGATGGTATTGTTGCTCGCTCCGAAGAACAGCAGGACGGGGTCGAGAAAAATCAGCATTAACGCGCCGAACACAATGCCCAGAATGAGGTTGAGCATAACGGTATTGCCCAGAATCTTCTGCGCCACCGAATAGTCCTTCTGTCCCAGCTTTACCGAAATCATGGTAGATGCTCCCACGCCCACCATTGCGCCGAACGCAGCCGAGAGGTTCATGATTGGGAAGGTTATGGCAAGACCCGATATTGCCAGCGCGCCACACACTTGACCGATAACAATGCTGTCTACAATATTGTATAGCGACGATGCCGTCATAGCAATAATTGCCGGAACGGCATACGATAAAAGAAGTCTGCCTATAGGCTTTGTACCCAACTCTGTCGGGGTTAATTGTTCACTCATCTAATTTCAGTTTATAAGTTATCCGTATCAGCAAGCCCCGGCATATCGGCAACAAAGCAGAACAGAACCGAAGCATAGTGTGCAAAATTAAAAAATTAATATTAAATTTTGATTTTTCCAGTTTGTTTTTTACATTTGCAGATATAACCCCACCGACAAATAATATTAATGATAAAGAATACTAATCGATAAAAAAAGTTAATCAGATGAGTGTAATAATGATTTTGCAGTTAATTATCGTATTGCTGGCATTGTATGTTGGCTCTCGATATGGTAGTCTGGCATTGGGCGCAATCTCAGGAATTGGCCTTGCCATCTTAGTCTTGTGCTTCGGACTTAAACCGGGTAATCCTCCTACAGATGTTATCTACATCATCGTGGCAGCCGTTACCTGCGCCGGCATGATGCAGGCTTCGGGCGGTATGGACTGGCTCATTCAACTTGCCGAGAAACTTCTTCGCAAGCATCCTAACCACATAACCATCCTTGCTCCGCTCTGCACGTTTTTCCTTACCGTCCTCGTCGGAACGGGACACGTTGTCTACACGCTCATGCCTATTATCTGCGACATCGCGCTGAAGAAGGGCATCCGTCCCGAGCGTCCGTGCGGCGTGGCCTCAATAGCATCGCAGGTTGGAATAACATGCTCGCCTATCGCAGCGGCTGTGGCATCATTCGTGGTTATATCTAATGCCAACGGATTCGACGTAAACAACCTTCAGGTTATCGCCGTCACAATTCCGGCGTGTCTGTGCGGTCTGGCTGCCGCTGCGGCTCTCAGCTACAAGCGCGGTCTCGACCTCGACAAAGACCTTCAGTTTCAGGCTCGCCTTGCCGACCCTCAGATGAAGGAATATATGTACGGAAGCTCGGCAACGGTTCTCGACAAGGAGATTGACAAGAGCGCGAAGCTTGCCGTTTACATCTTTATTGGCGCTATCGCCGTTATCGTTATGTACTCTATCTTACAGATTGCCGGACTCGACATCCGTCCTGAGTTCCCTACGGGTAAATTAGACGATGCCGGAAACCCAATAGTAAAGCCTATCGGCATGAACATCATCATCCAGATTGTGATGATAACTGCCGCAGCCTTCATGATTATCTTCTGCAACGCAAGCCCTAAGAAAGCCGTGAGCGGAGCGGTATGGCAGAGCGGTATGGTGGCTGTTGTTGCCATCTACGGCATTGCATGGCTTGCCGACACTTACTTCGGCAACTACATGGATGTTATGAAGGGCGGACTGGAAGGCATCGTAAGCCAGTATCCGTGGACAATAGCGCTGGCATTCTTTGCCGTTTCGGTTTTGATTAACTCTCAGGGCGCGGTTGTGGTATCTATGCTTCCGCTGGCTTACTCGCTGGGCATTCCAGGTCCTATCCTCCTTGGCGTTCTGCCAAGCGTGTACGGCTATTTCTTCATCCCTAACTATCCGAGCGATATTGCAACGGTAAACTTCGACCGTTCGGGCACAACCGTCATCGGAAAATATCTGCTTAACCACAGTTTCATGATGCCGGGACTGGTCAGCGTGATAGTATCAACCATAGTGGGAACGCTCATAACCATGGTTGTTTATTGACAAAAAGTAAGTGGCAATCAACATTTTTTCTTAAATTTGCACTCTAAAGATAAATCAAATGAATAAGAGAGATATGAAGATTCAAAAAATTTTATTGCTTGCCATACTTGCAGGCATGGCTTCGACAGCCAGCGCGCAATTTCAGAAGAGCATTCTGAAGGAGTTCCAGCAAAACTCAAAGTTCGGTGGCTACGTCATCGGAAAATACGACTATAACGACAAGGAAGGCACACAAAGCAACGGCGGATTCGACCTTCGTCTGGGCCGTGTGTATGTAGACGGAAAGGTTCAGAATTTCAATTACAAACTTCAGCTTGAGGTGAGCGGCACACCTAACACAGCCAACACAACCGAGAAGATTGCCCGCATAGTAGATGCCTATGCAGAATGGGAGAAATATCCGTTTGCAAAAATCAAGTTCGGACAGTTTAAGAGAGCCTTCACATTCGAGAACCCTTACAATCCGTTCGATGTAGGCTTTAACAGCAACGCTCAGGTTGTAAGCAAGCTCTCGGGCATGGCAGACAGAACGGGAGAGCACTCAAGCGGCGGTCGTGACCTCGGAATACAGCTTCAGGGTGACTTTGCCAAGATGGCTGACGGTCACAACCTTATCCACTATCAGGTTATGGTTGCCAACGGTCAGGGCATTAACCATGCCGATGTAAACAAGACTAAGGACGTTATCGGAACAATTCAGTTTGTACCAATAAAGAACCTTTACATTGGCGCATTCGGCTGGGCTGGTAACTATACAAAGAACGGCGTAACCGTAGACCGCAACCGTATGTCGTTCGGATTCAAGTACGAGAGCGACTGGACTTTCCGCGGAGAGTATGCAACTTCTCAGGGTCATAAGATTTCGGACTATTCATTCGACGATAACGAGGGCGTTTACAAGCTTACAAAGAACATTGGCAAGGACAAGGCTGATGGCTGGTATCTTACCGTAGGAGCACCTGTTGCCAAGGGCCTTAAGATTTACGGAAAGTGGGATGTTTACCGCGACTACAAGAGTACTGAGAGCGCAACAAGCCAGTACACTCTGTCGGCAAACTACTACCTCAACAAGAATCTGAAGATTCAGGGCACTTTCTACCACACTCACACAGGCAAGGAGGTTGCAAGCGACCACGACTTCAATACTGTTGACATTCAGCTTTACTGGCGATTCTAAATTAAGAACGGCATAAAAAAAGGCAGGCTTCATCTTTTCAGAAAGCCTGCCTTTTTATATCTTGTAAGCACTACGGTTTTAGTTCTTTATCATCTCGAGCAACTCGTAAATCTTTATGAACGGATTGTGCGTAGTGGTAGATTTTACGGTCTTGTAGTCCTTGCTGAAGTACACGTCCCAGAACGAACTGTTGTCATTAGGGTCTTGATAATGAAAATGATACATATCGTCTTTCTCGCCCATATACACGAAAACAGTTTCGCCATACATGTTATTTCCGTCAATATCAGAGAAAAAACACTTTGTTCTGTCGTCTGAGAAAGAAACGTACTCGAGTTGGTTCTTTGCTGGCAGTTCTTCGGATGTTGCCTTGTTCACCTTCTTCACATTGCGGTAACTGTACAATGCGTGCGCGTTCAACAGCGAACAATATACTAAAATTAGGAATGCAGATATTAAAATTCTTTTATTCATACTATCTTTTCACTATGCCATGGTAAAGAAACAAAAACACAATTCATCGTGTAGCAGGTATTCCGCGCATTCCACAGGAGTGCTAACCCAATTATTCTCAGCAAGTTTCAACATCCTTTGCATCTTTTTACCGGCATATAATTCAAATTTGGGTGCAAAATTACAAAAAATGTTCAACATATATGTTATAAAATACAAAAAAGATGGCAAAACATTTTACATTTTTGCCATCTCATCTATAAAAAATAAATTTTTTGCCTTATTTTGCTTCCCATCCAAGGGCGCTTGCGCCAAGTACGGCAGCATCGCTGTCCTTCAGTTCAGAAACGAGCATCTTAGCCTTTCCCTTGAAGATTGGCATAACATTCTCGTTATACGAATCTTTTATCGGATCCATGATGTACTTGCCGCTCTTTGTCAGTCCGCCAAAGAAGATGAATGCCTCTGGCGATGAGAAGGCTGCGAAGTCGGCAAGAGCCTCGCCCAGAATCTTTCCGGTAAAATCGAATATCTTTAGTGCTATGGCATCGCCCTTAACTGCTGCATCGTACACATCCTTAGATGTTATCTCCTCAGGGTTCAGGTCGCGCAAAAGGCTTGGCGTTGAATCCTTTGTCAGAATCTCGCGCGCCGTACGGGCCACGCCTGTTGCCGAGCAGTATGTTTCGAGACAGCCCTTGCGTCCGCAGCCACACAGACGGCCGTCTTCTCTGCGCATGATAACGTGTCCCAACTCACCTGCAAAGCCGTCGCAGCCATATACAAGTTGTCCGTTAATAACGATGCCCGAGCCAACGCCTGTGCCGAGGGTAATGACGATGAAATTCTTCATTCCGCGAGCCGCGCCGTATGTCATCTCGCCAATGGCAGCCGCGTTTGCATCGTTTGTAAGCGCAACAGGAATGCCAAGTATGGTCTTGAACATGTTCGCCATCGGAACGATGCCCTTCCAAGGCAGGTTTGGAGCGTGCTCTATTGTTCCGTTGTAGTAGTTGCCGTTTGGTGCGCCAATGCCAAAGCCTTTTATCTTCTCCATGCCGCCAACCTTCTCAATCATTGGCATAAGAATGTTGCACACAGCCTGAATATAATCCTCGATGTTTGGATATTGCTGAGTCTTTACAGAGTCTGTACAAAGAATATTTCCTCTGGCATCAACAATGCCGCAAACCGAATTGGTACCGCCAAGGTCCATTCCAATTACGTATGGTTTTTCTGTTTCCATGTTATTTTTTGTTTACTAAAGGTTTTATTAAAGATTGTGCTCCGTTTGAGCATTGCAAACTTAATTCTATTTTTTCATTCTGCCAACAAAAAAGTGCATCCTAATTTGTTAACAAAAGTGAAAAACCGCACTTTTTTGACCTGTATCATCAGAAGAGGGCATTTTTTAATGCAAAATCGATTTTAAAATTAAGAGCGATGCCCTATTTTGATGTATCTTTGCACGAAAACATCGCATAATATGAAAAAAATTCTTTTCGTTTGCCACGGAAACATCTGCCGAAGCCCAATGGCAGAGATGATAATGAAGAAGATGGTTGCCGACCGAAACCTTGCGGATGCCTTCGAGATTGCTTCGGCTGCCACATCTACCGAGGAGATTGGAAACGACATCTATCCGCCGGCAAAGGACTGCCTGCGCCGCCACAACATACCATTCACACGACGCCGTGCAAGACAGATGACGGTTGCCGACTACAACTACTACGACCATATATTTGTTATGGACGACAACAATCTGCGCTTTCTGCATTGGAGTATGCCCGACATTGTAGTGGATGCCGGACACGGAAAATTCTACGACCCTAACGGGAAAATACAAAAACTTATGACCCTTACCGGAAGCAACGCAAGCGTTGCCGACCCTTGGTATACCGACAACTTTGAGCGCACATACAACGATATATGCAAGGCTTTGGAATATTTGTTTTTGCTATTAGACTTCTGATTATAACACATCATATTCCCTAAAAAAAGGAATACTCCAAACTCACATCCATCACAAAACAAGAAAACATTACAATATATTATAAAATACGACACATTTATAATATAATTATTTTTTTTACTTAAAATTTAATTTTTTTAGATTATTTTTGTGAAAGTTTTCCCACACCGAAAGCCTCTATGGCTATGTGGGTGGGTATGTACATATAAGGCGTAACTGTACGCTTTGGTTTTGACGTGTAGGAATCTGGCAGTTCTTAACAATTTGTCAAAAACAAAGCAACGGGAACGCCTCATGGGGTGTATTGTATACATATCTCATTGGCATCAATCGCATATATCGTTTGTTGCTGATACAGATTAATTATATAATAACATCGGCGTGGGGCTTTCGGCGTTGCTCGTTTCGACAAATTGGGCAATGCCAGAGCCTCTACACGTGGAACGAGTGACAGATTGGCTCCACGTTTTATTATATACAACTAACAAATATTAATCGTTGTCAAAAGGAAGCCATTGACAAAATAGTTAAATAAAAAAATGAATAACATTAATTTCCCCATTGTAAAAACAGAAAATGGTTTCCTTGTAACAGTTGATTTAAATTTATACAGTGAAAATGCCATCACTGCAACAATATACAAATATACAGACAAATACTTTGTTCATCAACAAACAGATACAAACAACAGCAAACTGGTGAATATCATTTTTGAAGCAAAAGAAGGTGAATTAGAAGGAAACATAGTAAAACAGTTTTACAATGATCTGATCGACCAACAACTTCGCGAAATAACCACAAAAAAATACGGACATATTCGTGATTTAATTGTTGAAGAAGCATTTAAACCTATACAAAAATGACATATCAGTTTCTTCCATTCCGATTCGCTCGATTTAACGATGAAGAATATCTATTATCTAATGATGTAGGAGAATACATATTTCTGAAGAATGAGAACTTCCACAAGTTTGTCAATGGAGAACTAGATCCTACAAGTGACATTTTCTATGATATAGAATCAAAGCAGATAGCCACAACCGACAACGTTGAGGACGTGGTAAAAATGTTGGCAACCAAATTTCGCACAAAGAAAAGCTGTTTAAAAGATTTCACTTCCCTGCATATGGTTGTGCCAACCTTACGTTGCAACTCAAGCTGTATCTATTGTCAAGTAAAGCGCCATGAAAGTACAGACCATTCTGCCGACATGACAAAGAAAACGGCAAAGAATATTGTCAAGACTATCTTCATGTCCCCATCACCATGTATCAAAATTGAATTTCAAGGTGGCGACCCTTCTACTGATTTTGAAATGGTGAAATACATCATTGAAGAAGCAGAATGGCAAAACCTTTTCAAAAAACGTGAATTAGAGTTTGTTATCTGTACAAACCTAACATTGCTTAATGAGAATATGGTGAAATATCTGAAAAAGCACAAGTGCATGATTTCAACATCGCTTGATGGTCCTAAAGATTTACATGATGCCAACAGACCTCTTCAAAACAAATCACTTGACCACCACGAAATTTTTGAAAAAAATCTACAAACGATTCGAGATTTTTGGGGTGATAATGAGTGTGTCTCTGCACTAATGACAACATCTAAGCACAGTCTTGGAAGATTCAAAGACATTATTGATGAATATGTAAGATTAGGATTCCATAATATTTTCTTAAGAGCATTAAATCCTTATGGGTTTGCAAAACAACACAAGGATAAAATATCTTATCCTATAGAAGAGTTTATAAAGAATTATAAGGAAGGCTTGGATTATATTATCGAACTCAACCAAAAAGGAACATTCTTTATTGAAGGATATGCAGCCTTACTTCTTCGAAGGATTCTAACACCTTTTGCAACAGGTTTCGTTGATCTACAATCACCTGCGGGAGTAGGAATTGCAGGTGCTATTTACGATTATGATGGAAGCGTTTACGTTGCCGATGAAGGACGAATGATGGCACGTTTTAAGAACTATTATTTTAAACTCGGCAATGTTAACGAAAATTCATATCAGAGTATGTTCAATGGCGACAAATTGCATCACATTATAAGTAATGCCTGCAATGAATGCCTACCAGAGTGTGCCGAGTGTGTATTTCAACCTTACTGTGGCGCAGATCCTGTAAGAAATCTTTCCGAACAAGGCAACATGGTAGGTCATCGTCCAACAAATGAAATGTGCAAGAAGAACAAAGCCATCATGCACTATCTATTTGAGTTGATCAAAAAAAATGATCCCGAAATTAATAGAATATTTTGGTCTTGGATAAAATAAGAAAGTATGAAACAAATAAAATCAACATATAATAGCAATTCACAAGAAATTGTCGGTCGAATAACATTGAATGACAAAAGCATATTCAACCGTTCCTCATATATTCTTGTGTCAAATAACCCATCATCCACGAAAGGTTACAAGGCTGTTATTGCACAGTCAGACGTTATGAAAAAAACATCTATACCATACATCCAAGTTGACAAAATAGATGATTTTAACGAAGGTGATGTTGTTAATATTACGACAGATGGAAAGATTTGTTTTTTATATGAAATAAACTCATCATCAAACGCTATATTTGCAACTGCCCGTTGCAATCACCGTTGCATCATGTGTCCACAGCCGCCAGTATTACAAGAGAAAGACAAAACTGATTTCAACTTAGAGTTGATAAAGTTATTTGATAAAAATACACAAGAGGTCGGCATAACAGGCGGTGAGCCAACTATGATTGGAGAACGACTCTTTGAACTGATCCGTCAAATCAAAAAGTCATGCCCCAAAGCTGCGATAAGCATCTTATCCAATGGCGTCAAATTTGCAGATATTGAATATACAGCAAAATTAGCAGCTTGTAATCATCAAGATTTACAAATAGATGTCCCTATATTCTCAGACATTGCATCAGAACACAACCGCATTGTAGGAGCCAAAACCTTTTACAAGACAGTACAAGGACTTTATCATCTGGCACAATTCGGACAACAGATAGGCTTACGCATTGTTATCCACAAGCAAACATATAGAAGACTTCCACAATTGGCAGACTACATTTATCACAATTTTCCATTTGTGACACAAGTTGCTTTCATGCAAATGGAAACAACAGGTTTAGCAGAAACAAACCTGCAAGAATTATGGATTGATCCATATGACTATAACAAAGAACTACAAGAAGCCGTTTTGCTTTTAAATGATAGAGACATCACAACCTACATTTACAATGCTCAATTGTGTGTATTACCTGAAGAATTACGTCCATTCGCAAAGCAATCCATCAGCGAATGGAAAGATGTATATCTACCTGTTTGTGAGGGATGTTCTCTTAAAGGTGAATGCGGTGGATTCTTCTCAACAAACAACAATAATATCAGTACGCACATCCATAAAATTGAATGTACAAATTCCTGTACAGAGTGAATTGTAAAAAATATTGTCTAACTAAAAAAAGGAGGTATCAATGAAGAGACTAATGTTTTTGCTTGTTTCTGCATTTATCGCAACGACAAGCTACTGCGCCACTGCTTCAGAAAATATTATGAGTGCATTAGGCAGCGATGACACTACAACTCAAATTGAAAAGCAGAAGAACCAGCCTTTGGTATTACAGAAAGCCATTGACATGGTAAAGAGTTCTCTTGCGGGTCACTATTCGCACAGTTCTCATTCTTCGCACAGCTCTCATAGCTCACATTCTTCTCACTATTCTAGTCGCTAACAAAAATAGTGTTTCTGAATGAGACATAGGAGTAAATTCATCTTAAGGAGGACAACAGTAGTCCTCCTTTATTTATTTTATATTGCATCCTTGCTCCACGCCCAACTCGCACATTTTCTTCTTCAGCATCTCTACAAACTCATAGTTCTTTATGTTCCAGTTTGGAGCAAGCAGAAGGTCTTTGGGCGAACTGGACACAAAACGCTCAAGAACAACCTCGCGGCGTATGTATGATATGTACTTTATAACCATATCTATATACTCGTCGGCGGTATACAGATGAAACGGACTCTGCTCGTACTCGCGCGCCATTACCGTACCTTTTATTAGCTGCAGCTGATGCAGTTTGAGCGTGGTTATTGGCAGTTGGTTTACGAGTCTTGCCTGCCTGATGAGTTCGGCATCGTCCTCGCCCGGCAAACCCAAAATTACATGCGCACCGACATAGATTCCACGCTTTGCCGTCCGCTCGATAGCCTCAACGCTCTGCGCGTATGTGTGACCGCGGTTTATGCGGCGCAGAGTATCGTCGTTGGCACTCTCGATGCCATACTCAACGGTCAGGAAAGTGCGCTTCGACAAGTCGGCAAGATAGTCGAGCAGCTCGTTGGGCATACAGTCGGGGCGCGTTCCTATTACTATTCCCACCACATCGTCGCATCGCAAAGCCTCCTCATACAAGCCTATAAGATGCTGAAGTTCGCCATAAGTTCCGGTATAAGCCTGAAAATAAGCCAGATATTTCATCTCGGGATATTTCCGGGCAAAGAAAGCCTTCCCTTCCTCAATCTGCTGAGTTACAGACTTCTGCGTGGCGCAATACGACGGATTGAAGGTCTGGTTGTTGCAATAAGTGCATCCGCCAAAGCCCTTGCTGCCGTCGCGGTTGGGACAGGTGAATCCGGCATTTATTGAAATCTTTTGCACCTTGAACGGGAAAACCTTTCCGTAGAACGAGGAAAGGTCGGTATAGAGATAGTCGTTGTTAGTCATCTGCTCATAATTTGACGCAAAAATATACAAAAAAAAGCAATGCTCTTGCCGTTGTGAAGTTTTTTAAGTTTCTTTGCATAAAAATCATGAATATATGAAAAAATCGATTGTTATTGCCGGCATTGTCGCAACGCTGGCTTCGAGTGCGATGGCACAAAGACTGGAGTTGAGAGATTTGACATCATACCGCTACATGCCGAAGCAGATTCACGGCATCACGCCGTCGCCCGTAAACCCAAAGACATACACTATCATCAAGGCCGAGAGGGAAATAAGCGCATTCTCGTTTGCCGACGGCAAGGAGGTTGAGCCGTTCCTGAAACTCGACGGAAAGGTTAAGTTCTGCGGAAATCTTGCCAAGGCCGACGGCGACAAGGCTACCCAACTTCGAGATATCGACGACTACATAGCATCGCCCGACGGCAAGTCGCTACTTCTGCAAACCAACACGAAGAAGATTTACCGACACTCGTTCACCGCCGACTTCTATCTCTACAACCGCACGGAGAACACCTTGCACAAGGTAAGAAAGCACCATCTTATGCAAGAGCCTACCTTCTCGCCCGACGGCAAGATGATTGCCTACGTATGCAAGAATAATCTGCACATCATCGACATAGCAAAGGGCGAGGACAAGCAGATTACATCCGACGGCAAGTTCAACCACATACTAAACGGTATTCCCGACTGGGTAAACGAGGAGGAATTTGCATACAGCCGCGCATACGACATGAGCGCAGACAGCAAGCACATTGCATGGATAAGGTTCGACGAGAGCAAGGTGAAATCTTACTCTATGCCGATGTATAAGGGCTTCTCGCCATCGCACAAGGAAAACGCGCTCTATCCGGGCGACTACACCTACAAATATCCGAAGGCTGGCGAGCAGAACGCCACCGTAAAGGTGCTTAACTATAACATAGAAGAGGGCAAGACTTCTGAAATAAACGTTCCGCTCGATGCCGACGGCTACATTCCGCGCATAATGTTCACGGCGCAGCCGGGCATCCTTGCCGTAACAACGCTAAACCGCCACCAGAGCAAGTTCTGCATCTATCTGTGCAACGTAAACACGGGCGACACAAAACTAATTCTCGAAGAAAATGCAAAGAAATACATTCCGGAGGAGACCTACGCAAACCTTCATTTCTACAAGAACTGCTTTGTGCTCGAGAGCGACCGGGACGGCTACAAGCATCTTTATCTGTACGACCTGAACGGAAAGCAGAAACAACTTCTGACTAAGGGCAACTGCGATGTTACCGACTTCTACGGATACGACGAGAAGAGCGGAACGGCCTACTATCAGAGTACCGAAGGCAATCCGCTTCAGCGATTCGTGGTGAAGAGCGAGAAGGGCAAGAAAACCGTCCTCACACCGCAGAAAGGCACAAACAAGGCTATTTTCAGCACAGACTTCGCATATTTCATCAACACTTTCTCGAACTTCGACACACCGCACATTACATCAATCATCAACAACAAAGGCAAGAGCATGACCGTACTTGCCGACAACGGTGACTTGAAGAAGAAGATTGACGAGATTAGCGGCGCAAAGAAGGAATTCTTTACATTCAAGACAAGCGGCAACGTCGAACTGAACGGTTACATGATAAAGCCTTACAACTTCGACAAGAGCAAGAAATATCCGGTAATAATGTATCAGTACAGCGGTCCGGGCTCGCAACAAGTGCTCGACAGTTGGAACACGGGCAACATGACTGGCTGCCTGTGGGAGAGATACATGGCCGACAAGGGCTTTGTGATGGTATGCGTAGACGGCCGCGGAACAGGCGGACGAGGAGCCGACTTCGAGAAATGCACATATCTCCGCCTTGGCGAAAAGGAATCGGAAGACCAAGTAGAGGCGGCTCTCTATCTGGCTTCGCTGCCGTTTGTCGATAAAGACCGAATAGGCATCTGGGGCTGGAGTTTCGGCGGATTCAACACGCTGATGGCAATGAGCGAGGGCAGAAACGCGTTTGCATGCGGCGTTGCCGTTGCACCTCCAACCGACTGGCGATTCTACGACACCATCTACACCGAGCGATACATGCAGACTCCGCAAGAGAATGCCGAGGGCTACAACATCTCGCCTATCGGTCGCGCCAAGAGTCTGCACGGCAATCTGCTTATCTGCCACGGTCTTGCCGACGACAACGTCCACTTTCAGAATACGGCCGAATATCAGGAAGTTCTGGTTCAGTTGGGCACTCAGTTCGAGAGTCAGTACTACACCAACCGAAACCACAGCATCTACGGCGGTTCAACCCGGCTTCATCTGTACACCCGAATAGAAAATTTCTTTGTCAAGAACTTGATGAAATAATGAAATGAAAAATCGGCAAACTCAGCGGAATTTTCCGGAGTTTGCCGACTTTTCTTTTTTTAAGATTGATTATCCTTTGTAAATCAAGAAAATCGTTGGAATCTTGCTCAAGTCGTGCAGTTTAATCTTCTTCCACTCGGCAATGGTGTGCGTGTGGATGTATTCCTCGGCGCAGGTAATGCCAGAGGCTATGCACAGGCGCGTAGAAGGCTTGCAGGTGCGCAGAAGTTCCTCAAGCATCTTGTGGTTGCGATAAGGCGTCTCGATGAAGAGTTGCGTCTGGTCTTCGGTATAGGCGCGCGTTTCGAGTTGCTTTATGCGCTTTGTACGCTCCGCAGGCTCTATTGGCAGATAGCCGTTGAAGGCGAAACTCTGTCCGTTAAAGCCTGAGCCCATAACGCTCATTATAATCGACGATGGTCCGACCATCGGAATAACGCGCAGATTCTTTCGCTGAGCCACAGCCACCACATCGGCTCCCGGATCGGCAACGGCAGGGCACCCGGCCTCGGAAATAACGCCCATGGCATTGCCCTCTTCGAGTGGCTCCAGATACGAAGCCATCTTGGCTGCATCGGTATGCTTGTCCATCAGATAGAATGTAAGTTCATCGATGTTTATATCCCGGTCAACCTTCTTCAGAAATCGGCGTGCCGAACGCACGTTCTCGACAATAAAGAACTTTATCTGCCTTATTATCTCGCGGTTATACGAAGGCAGAACATTATCTATTTCGGTGTCGCCCAACGTTACGGGCAACAGATACAAAGCATTTTCCATCTGTAATAACTAAAAATCCGAACCAGTCTCACGCAGAATCTTTCCGTAGTCGTTCTCTCTTAGCAAGTCGCCGATTGTAACGTCGGGATGGTTGTTCATGTAAGCATCAATAATCTGTATGCCAAACCACACGCCAAGCATATTTGGCGAGCCTTCGCCAAAGTCGGCATTGCACGGAGCCGGTTCCATGTAGTTTCTGATAGTCGTTGGATCGTCGGAATAGAGCAATGTTTGAATCTTGCCCCACACCTCATCGGTATTCTTGCTGAGCCATTTCAGATTGGTTTCCGAGTAGCCTACGGCCTTCTCGAAGTTCGTTGTCTGCACAATGTGCGAAGTAATCCAATGCATCTTGCCCTCGTAGAGCATTACCTGATAGAACTTGTCCTTGCGTTCAGGCAGCGGATAGTTGGCGCACAGGTAGTAGTAAACGCAGTCAGGAACCATTCGTTCTGGTGCGAACGAACGAATCTGATAGTTGTAGAAATACGTTTTGTACAAGTCGTAGTTCACACCCATATACTTGTCGAGGCTGATGCCAAGAAGCGTGTCGCAAACTACGATAGACTGGTTCAGTCCTGAAATCTGGGTGTAGACGTGCGGTATTCTGATGCTCGGCACATATCCCTTCATGGCTGTGAAAGCCTGCGAGAGGGATTCTTCGTACCTGCTCATGTTTACGAACTTGCGCGATGCGTCGTCCATAAGTTTTCGCGAAACTGGGTCGAGGTAGAAATCGCGCAACTTCGTACTAATGTCGGCATCTTCAATATAACCAATCGAAAGAACTTCTTCTATGAGCAATCTGGTAGCGTCTGAGTAATTTGTCGACAGCGAAGTCCATGATGAATAGCTGTTCACGTCGACATAGTCTTTAAGGGTTCTGTCGTATCTGTCTATCTTTATGGTCACATCTTCCACGCCGTCAACGCCATAGCGCGACTTGCCCGAACATGAAAACAACAATGTGGCGACAACCAAGTAGAAAAGATACTTCATTATTACACCTTAAATTAAAACCTTAAAAACACATAGCAAATATACATAAAAGAAGATAACGAACAAATCTAATTGTAAAAAAATATTAAAATTTGTGAAAAAAGCCTATAAAATTATGATTTTTGTTTTTTTTTACTTAACTTTGCGCCCGAAGTAAAAAGTTCTTTTTCATAATATTTATTTAAGGTTAGAATTTGATATAAGCTTGTCGAATGCTTGCGAAAGCAGGAAAACGAGTACAAATTCTAAAAAAGTTCCAGATCTGTGAAGATGTGGAACTTTTTTTATTACCCATACTCCCGTTTTTTTATTATCTTTGCCGAAAACATTTATAATTTACTAATTTACAACAGAAAAAATGAAATTTACAAGTATTATCGCCTTGCTGCTACTTTCCGCCAATGGGGCAGCAGCACAAAATAAAGTTACAAAATCGTACGAGGTAACTGTTAATAACGCACTAAAACGTGACTACAAGGATATGCCTGTAACTATTAAAATCAACGATTTCAAGGCTGATTTCCGCGTGCGCTCTGCCGTGGTTAAACTCAACGGCGAGGAGATTCCTTCACAGCTCGACGACTTCGACGGCGACGGACACAACGACGAACTTGCCCTCGTTCTCGACATGAAGGGAAAATCGTCGGCAAAACTCGACGTAACACTCTGCAACCTTCCTTCTGAAAAGAAGTACAAGTCGAGAGTTTACGGCGACATGATTCTTAACGACAAGAACAAGCGCATTCCAACAATCACAACACTTTCTGCTCCGGGAACAAAGATTACACGTCCTTACTACGATGCGGTATTCCTTCACGGTCCTGTATTCGAGTCTGAACTTGTTGGCTACAGAATTTACTTCGACAACCGTCAGAGTCTCGACCTCTACGGAAAGATTAAGCAGCGCATCGAGTTGCCTACAACCCGATTCCACACAACCGACGCACAACTTGCCGAGGGCTACGGAGCCGATGTTCTGTGGGCAGGAAAGACGGTGAGCCTCGGCTCATTCCGCGGATGGGATGCCGACAAGAAAGAGCCTCTGTATGTCGATTCTGTAAAGACTCGTCAGGAGAGCCTTCGCGCAGCAGGTCCTGTGCGCACGATAATCGAGGTTAAGGACTACGACTGGCTCTACGACAATCACTTCCTCACCATGACTCAGTACTACACTCTTTGGGCTGGGCACAGAGACGTTAAGGTTGAGGTTCACTTCGAAGACAAACTCACAAACGAGACTTTCTGCACAGGCGTACAGAAACTGGAGACCGACATCAGCGGATTCCTCGACGGCAAGAAGGGCATCGCCGGAAGTTGGGGAACAAATCAGCCTGAAAAGGGAAAGAAGATTTTCGAGACAGTAGGTTTGGGCATCTACGTTCCAACATACTACATCAAAGACAGCCGCGAAGATGGCGGAAACTACTTGTTTAACATCGGAAACGACGGCGACAACGAGATTCACTACTACATCACCTTCTGCAACCAGAAGGAAGAGAACGGCTGGAAAACCAACAAGGAGTGGTTCAGCCACGTTAAGGAGTGGGCTCAGCTAAAGCGCGAAGAAGAGCGAAACACTACTAATTATACTATAAATATTAAATGAAACGTAAAATTCTGAGCGGCGTTCTTGCCGCAATGTGCGTGCTTTCGATGCAGGCACAGACTAACTACAAATCTAAAGTCTGGGTGTCAGACCAAGGCGACGGCACTTACAAGAATCCGGTGTTGTATGCCGACTACTCCGACCCCGACGTTATCCGCGTTGGAGAGGATTACTACATGACATCCTCGAGTTTCAACTGCATTCCGGGATTGCAGATTCTGCACTCTAAGGACATGGTTAACTGGGAGTTTGCCGGAGCAGCAGTTCCTAACGCATTGTATCCTTATGATGACGAGAAGCCTGAGCACGGAAACCGCGTGTGGGCACCAAGCATCCGCCATCACGACGGGTTCTTCTACATCTTTTGGGGCGACCCCGACCAAGGCGCGTTCATGACCAAGGCAAAGGATGTGAAAGGTCCGTGGAGCGAGCCTGTCATCGTAAAGGCTGGCAAAGGAATCATCGACACTACCCCACTCTGGGACGAAGACGGCAAAGTATACATGGTTCACGCCTATGCCGGCAGCCGCGCCGGACTGAAGAGCGTGCTTGCAATCTGCGAGCTTAACAGCGACGCAACAAAGGCTATCGGTCCAAGCCGGATAATCTTCGACGGACACATAGACCAAGTTACTTGCGAAGGTCCTAAAATTCATAAGCGCAACGGATATTACTACATCTTCCATCCGGCTGGCGGCGTTCCAACGGGCTGGCAGACCGTTCAGCGTTCAAAGAACATCTACGGTCCTTACGAAACGCGCATCGTGATGAAGCAGGGAAAAAGCCCAATAAACGGTCCTCATCAGGGGGCATGGGTAGATACTCCAACCGGCGAGGACTGGTTCTTCCACTTTACTGATGTAGGCGCATACGGCAGACTGCTATGCCTTGAGCCAATGAAGTGGGTAAACGACTGGCCCGTTATAGGACAGGCAAAGAAGGGCGCAGAATGGGGCGAGCCCGTAACTCAGTACAAGAAACCTAACGTGGGCAAGACATACCCAATCTGCACACCTGTCGAGAGCGATGAGTTCGATGGCATGGTGCTCGGTCCGCAATGGCAATGGCAGGCTAATTACAACGAGAAGTGGGCTTACTTTGCCGGAGACAAGGGCTTCGTCCGCCTGTATTCTCATCCTGTAGCTAACGATTACAAGAGTCTTTGGGATGTTCCGAACCTTCTTTTGCAGAAGACTCCTGCACCGAACTTCTCGGCAACAACGAAGATTACTTTCTCGCCTATCGAGAAATACAAGGGCGAAAAGACTGGTCTTGTAGTGATGGGACTGGACTATGCCGCACTTACGGTCGAGAACACAGAAAGCGGTCTGAAACTCTCTCAGGTTGAATGCAAGAAGGCAGACAAGGGTAATACCGAAAAAGAGAATGCTTCGGTAAGTCTGAAAAAGAGCACCTTCTACCTGAGAGCGGACATCAGCACGGACGGCTCAAAGATTAGCAAGAGCGAAGGAGGACACGATCTTGTGGTAAAATGTCAGTTCTACTACAGCACCGACAACAAGAAGTTTGAGAAACTGGGCAACGAGTTTCAGGTTAAGGAGGGCAAATGGATTGGCGCAAAGGTCGGCGTATTCTGCACCAGACCAAACATCAAGACCAACGACGGCGGCTGGGCTGATGTTGACTGGTTCAGGATAGAGCCTCTTAAAAAGAAATAACGCAGTTTTAAATATCGTTTAAAAGCCATTTTACAATCGTGTTAATGACTGTAAAATGGCTTTTTTCATATCTTGCTATTGGCTTAATAATCTAAAACAAAGTATTCTTCTTTAGGATTATATGTTATTATTCTCCCCAGTCCATAAGGTATTCTTATATTTTGAACTGCTTTTATTTGCATATCGTCCAATTCATATAGTTTACCATTAAATACAGAACAGCCCTTCCTTGTTCCATTCAAATAATAATAATATGTATGAATTCTATCTGGATTTTTTAAAATTTCCACCTTTTTTTTCAATTCTTTTACATTCGATGCGTATATAATCTCCGAGTAATCTTCTTGTGAAATAATATCATAATATATATTGCCAAACCGATCCATAGATACATAATTACAGTTTTCAGCAATTTTCACTAATATCTTATTCCTTTTATCAAAGATATACAAATCATACTGTACACTAATAACAAAATAATCTTCGAAAGAATCTATTTGTACTATCTGATATTCCATTTCTTCAGGATGGCATGGAACAGATTCACGGAAAATACAAACATCATCAACATAGTATATTATATTTACCTTTCTATACGAAGAATCAATTTCAGTTACAAGCAGATTTCCATTTTCGATGTAGAAGTTCTCTATTTCT
The DNA here is from genome assembly GCF_000702225.1 of Bacteroides sp. Ga6A2. Taxonomy (NCBI): domain Bacteria; kingdom Pseudomonadati; phylum Bacteroidota; class Bacteroidia; order Bacteroidales; family Bacteroidaceae; genus Bacteroides; species Bacteroides sp. Ga6A2. The sequence continues at coordinate 26,178 of NZ_JNKX01000049.1, forward strand.
GTCTTACTCTCAAAAAGAATAGAGTCTTTCTCATCTGAGTTCCGAGCAAGATGCCTCTTTTTTAACGAATAAAAATCACAATAATACAATGAATTATCCACGATTTTCGCTTCAATGGCACTAAGTGAATCAAGTTTGTTTGTTGCAGTATTCCATACCCACACATCATTCTCCTTATTCTCTAAATCAGAATATGTATACGCCAGTTCGGGATAAGATTAGAGTTCAAACAGCTCAAGTTGTCTTGATTTTTCGACATGCACAGGAAGAGCATCCGGCTTGTTCTCGAAGAAGCAATATGCAGTAAGGGCAGAGCAGATGTTCATGATAAAATTATGTATCGAGCGATGGCGTGAGTGCACAAGGTTTGCCTTGTTCTTGAGCAGGTCGTTGATGCACTCGATGATGCATCTTTTCCTAAGCAGAATCTTCTCCTCAAGCGACATGAGTTTGTTCTTCATGTTCGCCTTGAGACCAT
>NZ_JNKX01000050.1:0-25305 GCF_000702225.1 Bacteroides sp. Ga6A2
TCTCTCAGGGTCGTTGCAGACGACAACGTTGATAGGGTGCAGGTGTAAAGGTGGCGACACCAAAGCCGAGCACTACTAATTGCCCGTCAGCTTTCTTACACGGATATGTGCTTTGAGTTGTAGGACTGTCGGTTCTGCTGTATTGCTTCAATATGTTTAAAGAACTGAATGCTGACAGAAAATAAAGAAAGAAGGTCAGAAAAAGATATTCAGGTGGTTATAGCAGTGAGGTTCCACCTCTTCCCATTCCGAACAGAGAAGTTAAGCTCACTCACGCCGATGGTACTGCGATACAATGTGGGAGAGTAGGTAGCCGCCGTTTTTAAGTAAGAGTCCTCCTTAGGTTAATGCCTGAGGGGGACTTTTTGCGTTTAGGCAGTTCCTATAAATCTGTATAATGCTAAAAAGAAAAATTGCCGTGTATAAAATCTTCGTAACATTTTAGCGTTATATATATGTTAAACTGCCGCCAGCATTGAGTGGCAATAAAATGTATATATGCACTTTGTTGATAGAATCCGTCAGATAAAAATCATTCTTGTAGTCGCTGCAATCATCATTGCTGTGGCATCACTCGTTGTTTCTCATTACTTGATTCGTGACTTGCAAAAGGCTGAAATAAAGAATGTTGAGGTGTGGGCAGAGGCAATGCGAGCATTAAACGATGCCGACGAAAATACCGACCTTAACCTCGTGTTCAAAGTGATAAACGGAAACAGTAACATACCTGTTGTTGTGCTTGACAAGGACGGTGAGGTCGTGACATACAGAAACGTTGAATTAGATAGTCAGAACCCCGATTCTCTTATTTTTTTGAAGCATAAGGCTAAATCTATGCTCGCATCGGGCGATACCATTCATATCGACCTCGATTCTCACGAGCATCTTACGGTTTGTTACGACGAGAGTCTGATGCTGAAACGCCTCGCCTCGTATCCGTATGCCCAACTTGGAGTAGTACTTATATTCGTTGTCGTTGCCATCTTCGCCCTGCTAAGTTCGAAGAAGGCTGAACAGAACAAAGTGTGGGTTGGCTTATCGAAAGAAACGGCGCATCAACTCGGAACTCCAATTTCATCGCTTATGGCATGGGTTGAGATTCTGAAGGAGAACTATCCTGAAGATGAACTCATTCCTGAGATGGACAAAGATGTGAAGCGACTTCAGATGATAGCCGAGAGATTCTCGAAAATCGGCTCTCTACCAGAGCCTACGCCTTCTAACCTGAATGAAGTCGTTCAGCACGTTGTCGATTACATAAACCGAAGGACATCGAACAAAGTTCAGATGACAACTCATATGCCAGATACCGAAGCCATTGCCGTGATGAATGCCCCTCTGTTTGAGTGGGTTATCGAGAATCTGTGCAAGAATGCGGTCGATGCAATGGAAGGCAAAGGCTCAATAGACATAACGGTAATGGACGAAGAAAATCGTACGGTGATTGAGGTGGCTGATACAGGAAAAGGCATCAATAAAAAGCACTTCAATAGCGTTTTTACGCCCGGATTCACTACGAAAAAGAGAGGCTGGGGCTTAGGATTGAGTCTGGCAAAGAGAATAGTTGAAGAATACCACAAAGGAAAGATATTTGTAAAAAGTTCGGAGATTGGAAAGGGAACAGTGATGCGGATAGAGCTGAATAAATATTTAAGAAATAAAAAATAGCAGATTTAACTATTTAAATTATTGCAGTTTAGAAAAATATTGTTAATTTTGCAACCCAAATGGATACATTAAGCGCATACAAGATTGATTTTAAAGGGATAGTGTCTGACACTCACGTGTTTGACTATGTTCTCGATGATTCATTCTTCGAGGCGATTGATGCTCCCGAAGTGAGAAAAGGCAACTTGAAGAGTGAGGTGACTGTAAAGCCAACCTCGGGTGCTTTCCAGGTTACTTTCAAGACTGAGGGAACCATTATGGTACCTTGCGACCGCTGTCTCGACGACATGGAATTGGAGATTTCCACTAACGATGTCGTGAGAGTGAAGTTTGGTGCCGACTATCAGGAAGACGACGAACTCATCACCATACCCGAAGATGACGGTGTGCTTGATGTGTCTTGGCGAATCTACGAGTTTATAGCCCTTGCAATCCCCATTAAACACGTGCATGCACCTGGAAAATGCAACCGTGCGATGATTGATGCCCTGAACGAGCATCTTGCTACCCGAAGTAGTGATGAGGATGGCGATGAAAGCGATGAAGTTGCAGACGATGCCCCTGTCGATCCCCGATGGGCTGAATTAAAGAAATTAATAAAATAACAATTAAAGATTAAAACAAAATGGCACATCCTAAAAGAAGACAGTCTAAGACAAGAACAGCTAAGAGAAGAACTCACGACAAGGCAGTTGCTCCTACTTTGGCAAAGTGTCCTAACTGCGGCGAGTTCTATGTTTACCACACTGTATGCCCATCTTGCGGTCAGTACAGAGGTAAGGTAGCTATTGTTAAGGAAGAGGCTGCTATCTAATTAGTAAAGTAATATAGCCAAGGGTCCTCACTGGGCTCTTTGGCTAATTTTGTTTTTAAGGAGAATGGAAAAAATTCACGCTGTAATCACAGGCGTTGGCGGATATGTTCCTGACTATGTGCTGACAAACGATGAGCTGAGCCGCATGGTCGACACCAACGATGAGTGGATTATGACACGCATTGGCGTAAAGGAAAGACGTATTCTTAATGAGGAGGGTCTGGGTACTTCTTACATGGCTCGCAAGGCCTGCAAGCAGTTGCTCGAGAAGACTGGTTGCGACCCTGAAACCATCGACTTGGTTATCGTTGCAACTACAACTCCCGACTATCACGTTCCTTCTACTTCGTCAATTGTTATTGATAAATGTGGACTTAGAAATGCTTTTGCATACGATTTGCAGGGCGCATGTGCCGGATTCCTTTACGGAATGGACACAGCAACTGCACTCATCGAGAGCGGTAGATACAAGAAGATAATCGTAATCGGTGCCGACAAGCTGTCGTCTATGGTTGACTATACCGACAGAGCCACTTGCCCTATCTTTGGCGATGGCGCGGCAGCAGCTTTGTTCGAGTCAACTTACGAGGAGTACGGACAGTTAGACTCTTATCTTCGTACAGACGGCAAGGGATTGCCATTCCTTCACATGAAGGCAGGCGGTTCGGCTTGTCCTCCATCATACTACACTGTCGACAACAGAATGCATTTCTTGCATCAGGAGGGTAGAACAGTGTTCAAGTATGCCGTAACCTACATGTGCGATGCTTGCTCAATCGTTGCCGAGCGCAACGGCTTGAACAAGGACAATATCTCGTGGGTTATTCCTCATCAGGCAAACGTGCGCATCATCGAGGCCGTGGCAAACCGTTTGGAGTTGCCAATGGACAAGGTGATGATGAACATCCAGCACTTCGGAAACACCAGTGGTGCAACTCTGCCACTATGCCTGTGGGAGTTCGAGAAGAAACTGCGTAAGGGTGATAACCTTATTTTTACTGCATTTGGAGCCGGATTTACCTATGGTGCGTCATACGTACGATGGGGCTACGATGCAGAGTAAATAATATAAGGAACGCATCCTCTTCAAAAAGGATGCGTTTTTTTAATCAAACAAAGAATTATGCATAAGGCAGGATTTGTAAACATTGTCGGTAACCCAAACGTGGGCAAGTCAACGCTGATGAACCAGCTGGTTGGCGAGCGCATATCTATTGCCACATTCAAGGCACAGACAACGCGCCATCGTATTATGGGAATACTGAACACAGAGGAGATGCAGATTGTATTCTCTGACACTCCGGGCGTGCTAAAGCCCAACTACAAGATGCAGGAAGCGATGCTTCAGTTCTCAGAGTCGGCACTTCAGGATGCTGATGTGCTGCTGTATGTTACAGATACTGTAGAGAAACCTGACAAGAACAGCGACTTTCTTGAAAAAGTGCAGAAGATGGATGTGCCTATCCTGCTGCTCATCAACAAGATTGACCTGTCCGACCAGCAGAAGCTGACAAATCAGGTGGAAGAGTGGGCAAAGGTACTGCCGAATGCCGAAATTATTCCTATCTCGGCATCGAACAAGTTTAACATCGACGTGGTACTGAAGCGCATCAAGGACTTGCTTCCCGACTCGCCTCCATACTTTGGCAAAGACCAGTGGACCGACAAGCCTGCACGATTCTTCGTTACCGAGATTATCCGCGAAAAGATTCTGCTCTATTACGACAAGGAGATTCCTTATTCAGTAGAGGTCGTTGTTGAGCAGTTTAAGGAGGAAGACAAGAAGATTAGTATCGATACCGTCATATATGTCGAGCGCGAGAGCCAGAAGGGCATCATCATCGGGCATCAGGGCGTTGCCTTGAAGAAGGTGAGCACCGAGGCGCGCAAGGCACTTGAAAAGTTCTTCAACAAGACCATTTTCCTGAAAACATTTGTGAAAGTGGACAAAGACTGGAGAAATTCTGATAAGGAACTGAAGAATTTCGGTTACAATCTCGATGTTTAATATTTAAGAAATTAAGAGAGTTTATGGGAAATTTGGTTGCTATAGTAGGTCGTCCGAATGTAGGCAAGTCTACATTGTTCAACCGTCTGACTAAATCGCGCAAGGCAATCGTCAGCGACGAGGCCGGAACAACACGCGACCGTCAGTATGGCAAGTCGGAATGGATTGGACGTGAGTTTTCTGTAGTGGATACAGGAGGCTGGGTTGTTAACAGCGACGATATTTTTGAGGAAGAGATTCGTAAACAGGTCATCCTTGCTACCGAGGAGGCCGACATCATTCTTTTTGTCGTAGACGTGCAGAATGGCGTTACCGACCTCGACATGCACGTTGCCACAATTCTGCGCCGCAGCAAGGTGCCGGTTATTCTGGTGGCAAACAAGACCGACAACAACGATTTGCAGTACGGCGCTGCCGAGTTCTATTCGCTCGGTCTTGGCGACCCTTATTGCATCAGTTCGCTCACAGGTAGCGGAACTGGCGACTTGCTCGACCTTGTGGTTTCGAAGTTCAAGAACGATACTACCGAGGAGGTCGAGGACGAGATTCCTCGCTTTGCCGTGGTTGGTCGTCCAAACGCCGGAAAATCGAGCATCATCAACGCCTTCATTGGCGAGGAGAGAAACATCGTTACCGAAATCGCCGGAACAACGCGCGATTCAATCTATACAAAATACGAGAAATTCGGCTTCGACTTTTATCTTGTAGATACTGCTGGAATCAGAAAGAAGAACAAGGTTACCGAAGACCTTGAGTTCTACTCGGTTATGCGCTCAATCCGCAGTATAGAGAACTGCGACGTTTGTATTCTGATGATTGATGCCACTCGCGGCATCGAGGCTCAGGATTTGAACATCGTTCAGCTTATACAGCGCAACCAGAAAGGTCTTGTGGTGGTTGTGAACAAGTGGGATTTGGTCGAGGAGAAGAACGACAGAGTGATGAAGGAGTACATTGCCGCAATACGTGACAGACTCGCTCCGTTCACCGACTTCCCGATAATCTTCGCTTCTGCTGTAACAAAGCAGCGAATCTTCAAGGTGCTTGAAGAGGCAAAGCAGGTTTACATCAACCGTACAAACCGCGTGTCTACTGCCAAGTTAAACGAGGCTATGCTTCCGCTTATCGAGGCATATCCGCCGCCATCAATCAAGGGCAAGTATATCAAGATTAAGTTCTGTATGCAGTTGCCAAACACGAAGATTCCAAGTTTTGTGTTCTTCTGCAACTTGCCGCAGTATGTAAAAGACCCTTACAAGCGTTTCCTCGAGAACAAATTGCGCGAGAAGTGGAATTTCTGCGGAACTCCGATGAATATATTTATCAGACAGAAATAAAAAGAAAAAGGCATCGCTCAGACTTTCTGAATGATGCCTTTTTTATGTTGTGCTCTTTTTTATTTCTTGTGCTCTTGTTCTTCCTTCAGTTCCACTTCCTTAACCTTTCTGAAGAGGTCGGAAGCGAAGATGAACGAGTTCAGGCGCTCGTTGTTTGACGAGATAATCTCGTCTTTTGTGCCTTCCCATTCCTTGTGCCCCTCGAAGATGTATATGATGTGTTCGCCAATGCCCATAACCGAGTTCATGTCGTGGGTGTTGATGATTGTCGTCATGTTGTACTCGGCGGTGATGTCGTGGATAAGTTCGTCGATTACAAGCGAAGTCTTTGGGTCGAGACCCGAGTTAGGCTCATCGCAGAACAGATATTTAGGATTAAGGGCGATGGCTCTTGCTATTGCCACGCGCTTCTGCATACCGCCCGAAATCTCTCCCGGATATTTGTTCTGAGCTTCTATCAAGTTTACGCGGTCGAGACAGAACTGGGCGCGTTTTGTGCGTTCGCGCAGCGTGTCGTTAGAGAACATATCGAGCGGAAACATCACGTTTTCGAGCACCGACATAGAGTCGAACAGAGCCGCATTCTGGAAAATCATTCCCATCTCCCTGCGCAGCATTGTCTTCTCCTTCTTGTTCATAGCAACATAGTTGCGTCCGTCGTACAGAATCTGACCTGTTGTAGGCTCAAACAAGCCTACGATATTCTTTATCAGAACCGTCTTTCCCGAACCGCTCTGACCGATAATAAGATTCGTCTTTCCGCTTTCGAAAACCGTTGAGATGCCCTTCAGAACCTCCTTGTCCTCGAACGATTTATGCAAGTTTTTCAGTTCTATCATTTTGTAAGCAGTTGAGTAAGGAATAAGTCAGAAAAAAGAATTAGGATGCTGCTGTTTACCACAGCGTTGGTGCTTGCCTTACCAACCTCTATTGAACCGCCCTCGACCTGATAGCCGTAGAACGAAGCCACGCTCGATATGATGAAAGCGAAGAACAGACTCTTGATGACGCTGCACCAGAAGAACCAAGACTGGAACGAATAGTGCAGACCGTAGGTTAGGTCGTCGGCTGTGAGCACATGACCCAGATATGCCGTAGCATACGCTCCGATGATTCCGGCGGCGGTGCTGAACGTAACCAGACAAGGCATCATGGTTACGAGAGCCGTAATCTTTGGCAGAATGAGATAAGATGCCGAGTTAACGCCCATTATGTCGAGAGCATCAATCTGCTGCGTAACGCGCATCGTGCCAATCTCCGAGGCTATGTTAGAGCCAACCTTTCCGGCAAGGATAAGACACATGATTGATGATGAAAATTCGAGAAGCATGATTTCGCGGGTGGTGTATCCCGTAACAAAGCGCGGCATCCACGGACTCTGGATGTTGAGTTTAATCTGGATACATATCACCGCTCCGATAAAGAACGAGATGAGGAGCACGATGCCTATTGAGTCTACGCCAAGCTGCGACATCTCTTTTATGTACTGTTTCAGGAACATACGCATTCGCTCGGGACGTGAAAAAGTGCGTCCCATCAGAATGCAGTATCTGCCGAGAGCTCCAAGATATTTAAATATTAAATTAAACATATAATCATTTTAAAATGTCGCAAAAGTAACAAAAATAACAAAAATAATTACTATTTTTGCGCCAAAAAATTATAATGGACGAGGAAGTATCTGTGCACGGACAAGAAAAGATGGTGCTGAGAACGGAAAATCTTGTGAAGAAATACGGCAAGAGAACCGTTGTCAGCCATGTGTCTATTGATGTAAAGCAGGGTGAGATTGTAGGATTGCTGGGACCTAACGGAGCCGGCAAGACAACTTCGTTCTACATGACAACCGGACTGGTTGTGCCAAACGAAGGCCACATCTATCTCAACGATTTGGATATAACCAACTATCCGGTTTACAAGCGTGCCCAGAACGGAATTGGCTATCTGGCGCAGGAAGCCAGCGTGTTCAGAAAACTGAGTGTTGAGGACAACATCGCATCGGTTCTGGAGATGACCGGCAAGCCTAAGGAGTATCAGAAGGAGAAACTCGAAAGCCTTATCTACGAGTTCCGCCTACAGAAGGTGCGCAAGAGCCTTGGCGACCAACTGTCGGGAGGAGAGCGCAGACGAACCGAGATTGCCCGATGCCTTGCCATTGACCCTAAGTTCATCATGCTCGACGAGCCGTTTGCCGGCGTAGACCCAATCGCCGTCGAGGACATTCAGCACATTGTGTGGAAGCTGAAGGACAAGAACATCGGAATCCTCATAACCGACCACAACGTGCAGGAAACGCTCAACATTACCGACCGCGCCTACCTTCTGTTCGAAGGAAAAATCCTGTTCCAAGGAACTCCCGAAGAACTGGCGTCAAACCAAGTGGTGCGCGAGAAGTATCTGAGTAACAGTTTCGTACTCCGACGTAAGGATTTCCAGAAGCTATCTATCGAAAAAGAGAAGCAACTCGTCGAAAACGATGCTCTGTACGAGGCATAAGGGGAGGAAACCACAAGTTTTTCTCTCTATTATTTTGTATTTTAAAAGATTAGACTTATTTTTGCAAGCCGTAATTTAAGTAGAAATAATAATATAATAATAAAGTAATGAATATTACACTTGAAAATGTAGACAAGGTGAGCGCAGTGCTTACTGTCAATATCGAGAAGGCTGATTATGCTGAGAAGGTAACAAAGTCTTTGAAGAAAATCCGTCAGAACGCACAGATGCCGGGCTTCCGTAAGGGAATGGTTCCAATGGGTCTTATCCAGAAGCAGTATGGCGTAAACGTTAAGGCTGAGGAAATCAACAAGATTATGCAGGAGGCTATCTACAGCCACATCAAAGACAACAAGGTTAACATCCTTGGCGAGCCATTGCCACAGCAGCAGAGCGAGCTTGATATTGAGAAGGACGAGAACTTCGCTTTCAAGTTTGATATTGCTCTTGCTCCTGAGTTCAAGGCTACACTTACTGGCCGCGATTCAGTTGACTACTATACAATCGAGGTAACTGACGAGATGGTTGACCAGCAGGTTCACTCATACACTCAGCGCGCAGGCAGCCACGAGAATGTCGAGAGCTACGAGGACAAGGATATGGTTAAGGGTACACTTGCTGAGCTTGATGAGAACGGCAATCCAAAGGAAGGCGGTATCTTGGTCGAGGGCGCAGTTATGTTGCCTAACTACTTCAAGAACGATGAGCAGAAGGCTAAGTTCAACGGTGCAAAGGTTGACGATGTTATTACATTCAACCCATCAGTTGCATACGATGGCTCAGAGATAGAGCTTTCTTCACTTCTTAAGATTACAAAGGAAGAGGCTGCTAACGTAAAGAACGACTTCACATTCCAGTTGAAGGAAATCAAGCGTTTCAAGGAGGCTGAACTTTCACAGGAAATCTTCGATCAGGTATTCGGCAAGGATACTGTTAAGAGCGAGGAGGAGTTCCGTGCTAAGATTAAGGAGCAGTTGGCACAGCAGTTCGTTGCCGACAGCGACTACAAGTTCATGGTTGACGTTCGTGAGCACATGCTCAAGAAGGTTGGCAAGCTTGAGTTCCCTGACGAGCTTCTGAAGAAGATCATGAAGCTTAACAATCAGGACAAGGCTGAGGACTATGTAGAGAAGAACTACGAGAAGAGCCTCGAGGAACTTACATGGCACCTTGTAAAGGAGCAGCTTGTTGAGGCTAACTCAATCAAGGTTGACGATGCAGACCTTAAGGAGACTGCTAAGCAGGCAACTAAGGCTCAGTTCATCCAGTACGGAATGATGAACATTCCTGAGGAAATCCTCGAGAACTATGCAACAGAGATGCTTAAGAAGCGCGAGAATATCGATGGTCTTGTAAACCGTTGCATCGAGGACAAGCTTGCTAAGGCTCTCAAGGCTAAGGTTAAGCTTAACGAGAAGACAGTTTCTATCGACGAGTTCGGCAAGATGTTTGCATAATTCGCGGTAGCGAAAATATTTTCAAAGGCCTTTTGAACATTCTTAAAAAGGGTGTTAAAAAGGCCTTTTTTCTTTTATAAATAAAAAAATACGATTATGATAAAGGATGATTTCAGAAAGTATGCCACAGGACATCTGGGCTTGAACAGCATGGTTCTCGACGATGTCATCAAGGCACAGGGCGGCTACCTCAATCCTTACATCCTTGAGGAGCGCCAGCTCAATGTAACACAGCTCGATGTGTTCTCGCGTCTGATGATGGACCGCATCATCTTTCTTGGCACCGAAGTGAACGACTATACAGCCAACGTTCTTCAGGCGCAGTTGCTTTATCTTGATTCAGTTGATCCGGGAAAGGACATTTCAATATACATCAATTCTCCGGGCGGATCGGTATATGCCGGTCTCGGTATCTACGACACAATGCAGTTCATCCAGAGCGATGTGGCTACAATCTGTACCGGAATGGCAGCATCAATGGCGTCAGTCCTTCTTGTTGCCGGAAAAGAAGGCAAGCGTTCGGCTCTTCCACACTCACGCGTAATGATTCACCAGCCGATGGGTGGCGCGCAGGGTCAGGCAAGCGATATCGAGATTACCGCTCGCGAGATTCAGAAACTGAAGAAGGAACTCTATACCATCATCGCCGAACATTCGCACACACCTTACGAGAAGGTTTGGGCTGACTCCGACCGCGACTACTGGATGATTGCTGAGGAAGCAAAGGAGTATGGCATGATTGATACTGTAATGAAAAGAATGAAGGAATAAAATGGCAGGCAGACATAGAAATACTTGCAGTTTCTGCGGAAGAGACGAGAGCGAGGTAAGGCTGCTCATAACCGGTCTGAACGGATGGATTTGCGACGAATGTGCCGAGCGTGCATCCGAACTGGTTAAGGAGAGCCTGAAAACCAGCTCGGCAGCAGGGGCAAAGAACCGTTCGTGGAAGGACATTCCGAAGCCGATAGAAATCAAAGAGCATCTCGACAAGTACGTCATCGGTCAGGACAACGCAAAGAAGAGTCTGGCTGTTGCCGTTTACAACCACTACAAGCGCATCGGTCAGAAGGCAAGTGGCGAGGATGTTGAGATTGAGAAGAGCAACATCATAATGGTTGGTCGTACAGGTACAGGCAAAACCTTGCTTGCCCGCTCGATCGCCAAACTTCTTAATGTTCCTTTCACCATCGTCGATGCAACCGTGCTTACACAGGCAGGCTATGTTGGTGAGGACATCGAGAGCATTCTTTCGCGCCTTCTTCAGGTTTGCGACTATAATGTAGAAGAGGCTCAGCAGGGCATCGTCTTCATCGATGAGATTGACAAGATTGCGCGCAAGGGCGACAATCCTTCAATCACGCGCGATGTTAGCGGCGAGGGTGTTCAGCAGGGACTCCTGAAACTGCTCGAAGGAAGCGTTGTGAACGTTCCGCCACAGGGAGGCCGTAAGCATCCCGACCAGAAGTACATTCAGGTTGATACAAAGAATATCCTCTTCATCTGCGGCGGTGCGTTCGACGGCATTGAGCAGAAGATTGCACAGCGCATGAACACTCACACCGTGGGCTTCAACTCTGTGCAGAACATGATGAAGATTGACACCGACAACCTGTTGCAGTACGTTCTTCCTCAGGATTTGAAGTCGTTCGGACTCATTCCTGAAATCGTAGGCCGTTTGCCGCTGCTCACATATCTTGAGCCGCTCGACCGCGATGCACTCCGTCGAATTCTGGTTGAGCCAAAGAACTCAATCATACGCCAGTACGAGCAGCTGCTTGCAATGGACGGCGTTAAGCTGGAGGTAGAGCCTGAGGCATACGACTACATCGTAGACAAGGCTGTTGAGTTCAAGCTCGGCGCGCGCGGACTGCGCTCAATCGTAGAGAGCATAATGCTCGACGTTATGTACGAGGTGCCGTCGGCAAAGAAAGATAAGTTTGTATTGACAAAGGATTTTGCCGAGAAGCAGATGGCAAAGGCTAAGAGCCTAAAGGCATAGCAAATAGCCATTCGCTGATCAAAACCTAATATATTAGTAAACAGCCTCTTTTTAAAGGCTGTTTATTTTTTTTTCTTTTTTTTTGTAAAAAATATTGCAAGAAAAGAAACTTGTTTATACCTTTGTTTTGTCGATTAGTTTTGAATAGCCGACATCAAACTTGTAATAGTTCTATTTATGACGAAAAATATTGATTTGACAAGCCAGCTTAAACGTTACTTTGGATTTGATAAGTTCAAAGGAGATCAGGAGGCCATTATCCGCAATTTGCTTGCAGGTAATGATACGTTTGTGCTGATGCCAACAGGTGGAGGAAAGTCGTTGTGCTACCAGTTGCCATCGTTGCTGATGGACGGCGTGGCAATTGTCATCTCTCCGCTCATTGCGCTTATGAAGAATCAGGTCGATGCCATCCGCAACGTGTGCGAGGTCGATGGCGTGGCACATTTCATAAACTCGTCATTGAACAGAGCAGCCATAGAGCAGGTTAAGACCGATATCCTTGAAGGAAGAACAAAACTTCTGTACGTTGCTCCGGAATCGTTAACGAAAGATGAGAACGTCGATTTTCTGAAATCAGTAAAGATTTCGTTCTATGCCGTAGACGAGGCACACTGTATCTCGGAGTGGGGACACGATTTCCGACCAGAGTACCGCAACATCCGCCCTACGATAACGAAAATCGGAAAGGCGCCCGTTATTGCCCTCACCGCAACGGCTACCGACAAGGTGCGCGGCGACATAAAGAAGAGCCTTGGAATGGTAGATGCCAAGGAGTTCAGAAGCTCATTCAACCGTCCTAACCTTTATTACGAAGTAAGACCGAAGACTAAGAACATCGACAAGGACATAATAAAGTTTATTAAGCAACATTCGGGAAAGTCGGGCATCATCTACTGCCTAAGCCGAAAGAAGGTAGAGGAACTTGCCGAGATTCTGAGAGCCAACAACATAAACGCTCAGGCCTATCATGCCGGAATGGATTCGGTTGCGCGCTCGCAGACTCAGGACGACTTCATTATGGAGAAGATTGACGTCATTGTGGCTACAATCGCCTTCGGTATGGGTATCGACAAACCGGACGTTCGCTTTGTAATACACTACGACATTCCAAAGAGTTTGGAAGGCTACTATCAGGAAACCGGACGCGCCGGCCGAGATGGTGGCGAAGGAATGTGCATAACATTCTACACAAATAAGGATCTTCAGAAACTTGAGAAGTTTATGGAAGGCAAGCCAGTTGCCGAGCAGGACATAGGCCGACAGTTGCTTCAGGAAACAGCAGCCTATGCCGAATCGTCGGTTTGCCGCCGCAAACTCTTATTGCACTATTTTGGAGAGACTTATGAACAGGATAATTGTGGAAATTGCGATAATTGTTTAAACCCAAAGAAAAAAGTGGAAGCTAAAGAACAGCTAAGTACTGTATTGGAGGCCGTTGTGGCCTTGAAAGAGAATTTCAAGACGGAATATGTAATAGACGTCTTATTAGGTAAAGAGACTAAGGAGGTTTTAGCGCATAAGCATCATGAACTTGAAGATGTTTTCGGCTCTGGAGTGGGCGATGATGAGAAAATGTGGAACGCTGTAATCCGTCAGGCCCTAATAGCAGGATACATGACTAAGGACGTTGAGAACTACGGTTTGTTGAAGGTAACAGACGAGGGCCGAAAGTTCATGAAAAAACCAAAGTCATTCAAGATTGTAGAGGACAACGATTTCGACGAAGAGGAGGAAAATGTACCGGTGCCAAGCGGAGCATCGAGCGTGGTTGACCCAACGCTCTACAACGCGCTGAAGGATTTGCGCAAGAAACTCTCCAAAAAACTTGACGTGCCGCCATACGTTATATTCCAAGACCCATCGCTCGAGGCAATGGCAACAATGTACCCTATAAATTTGGAAGAACTCCAGAACATACCGGGTGTTGGTGCAGGTAAGGCTAAGCGATACGGCGAGGAATTCTGCAAACTCATAAAGGCTCATTGCGAGGCTAACGAGATTGACCGCCCAGAGGACCTGCGCGTGCGCACCGTTGCCAACAAGAGCAAGATTAAGGTGGCTATAATCCAGAGCATCGACCGCAAGGTGGCTCTCGATGATATTGCCGAATCGAGAGGCATCGACTTCGACGAACTGCTCGACGAGATTGAGTCTATCGTATATTCAGGAACAAAACTGAACATCGACTACTTCCTTGAGGAGGTGATGGACGAGGATCGTATCGACGAGATATACGAATATTTCAAGGATTCGGAGACCGACGACCTGAAGACGGCTTACGAAGAACTCGGTGCCGACGATGTAGAGCAGGAGGACGAGATAAGACTCGTGCGCATCAAGTTCATTTCTGAAATGGCAAACTAACAGACAAGTAATATAATCAGAAGAGGAGCCACGCAAAAATGGTTCCTCTTTTTTTGAATTTTTCAAAAGAGAAAGGTGATTCCTATAGAAAAAGCAGTCTTCAACCGTTCCGAAAGACTTTTAGGTGCGCAGAAGATGGACGTTCTGTCGTCGGTAAAGGTGATAATCTTCGGCGTGGGTGGCGTTGGCTCGTGGTGCGCCGAGAGCCTTGTGCGAAGCGGTATCAGGCACATCACGATGGTCGATTCGGACCGCGTGTGCATAACCAACTGCAACCGACAGCTTATGGCAACAACCAAGACCATCGGTCGCGTAAAGGTCGAGGCTCTGAAGGAGCGTCTGCTCGACATCAGTCCTGCTGCCCATATCGAGGCCATCCGTAAGGTATACAATGCCGAGACAGCCGGCGATTTCGGTCTTGAGGAGTACGACTTCATCATCGATGCCATCGACTCGCTGTCGGACAAGGCTCTTCTGATTCAGAATGCCTGCAAGAAAGCGCACGACAACAAGCGCACGGTCTTCATCAGTTCTATGGGGGCAGCCCTTCGCGTTGACCCTACGAAGGTTCGTGTAGCCGAGTTCTGGAAGGTTCAGGGCGATGCGCTTGCCCGTGCCTTGCGCAACAAGTTCAAGCGCAGCAAGCAGTTCCCGGCAAGCAAGTTCATGTGTGTTTACAGCGAGGAACTTCCGCTGCCTAATTTAGGCAAAACCACCACTTGCGGAACAGACAGTTGTATCTGCCAGAAGGAAGCATCGGAACTTCCCGAAAAGGTGCAGGTAAACGGCTCGCTGAGCCATATAACCGGTATCTTTGGAATGACGATTGCCGGACTTGTGATAAAGAATATTTACGAAAGATAGATTATGTTTCAGTTTACCGACGAGGAGAAGGAGAGATATGCGCGCCACATCATACTGAAAGGCATCGGCGCAGAAGGTCAGGAGAAGATTTGCAAGGGCAAGGTGCTCGTTGTAGGCTCGGGCGGACTGGGCTCGCCTGTGCTTATGTATCTGGCGGCGGCTGGCGTGGGCACGCTTGGCGTTGTTGACGGTGATGTGGTTGATTTGAGCAATCTTCAGCGGCAGATAATCCATTCTACCGATAACATTGGCAAGAGCAAGGTTGAGTCGGCGCGCGAGCGTATCCTGACGGTGAACCCTAACGTAAATGTGGTTACTTACGACGAGTTTTTCACCGCCGACAATGCTGCCGACATCATCAAGGACTACGATTTTGTGATTGACGGCACGGACAATTTCAATGCTAAATTCCTGATAAACGATGTGTGCGTTGAGCACGGCAAGGCTTACAGCCATGGTGCGATATTGCGTTTCGAGGGCGAGACGTTTACTTACGTTCCGGGTTCGGCATGTTACCGTTGTCTGTTCGACACGCCTCCCGATCCGGGTTCTGTGCCAAACAGCAAGCAGGCTGGAGTGCTTGGCACAATTGCCGGAATGCTTGGCACTATTCAGGCGGCTGAGGCTCTGAAATTCCTAACCGGCGCAGGTGAACTGCTTACAAACCAACTTCTTACATTTGATGCATTGTCTATGAATTTTAACAAGATAAGGTTCGGAAAAAGAAAAGGATGCGTGTGTGGGGGATGAATATTATCTGACTAATTCTGTGAGTTTTTCTGTTATGATTTCTTTTTCGTTGCTGCCCGTTGTTGAAAGTCGGAGAAGTACAATTCCGTAAAGCGAAAGAATGTGATTTTTCATCTTGTCTCTTTCGTTTTGTTTTGTTCCTTCGTGATGGAATGAATAGCCGTCAACTTCTATGGTAAGTACTATTTTCTTGCTTACTCGATTGTAAATCAGAAAATCGACGTGAGTTGTAGGATATGAAATGTACGTTCTTTCGTCCTCATTTAAAAGTGATGTATCGGCAAGAAGAAGGTTTACTGGATAGTTTAGAACGATGTCGAGACACCTGAATGGCTCGTTTTCTGATATAATTTCCCTTAATAGACAATATGTCAAATTCTCAGAATCATATATAGAAACTTTTCCATTCTTTTTGAAGAATTCTTCTCGCTTTTGTGCATATTGTTTGTAAAGCATATCGTAAACCGAGCAGATTTTGCTATCGGATATTTCTCCGCCGTTATATTCTATATAGTCGAGCAAGTCGCTGATGTTTCCGTGCTTTTCTTGCTCATTGCCAGAGACAATCAAGTAGAATTTGTTTTTTGCGCGCGAAACAGCAACGTTCAAAAGATTGGCATTATCGGCAAAATCTCCGATAGTATCGTCTGTAACGCTCATAATTATTACATCTTTTTCCCGTCCTTGATATTTGTGGACTGTCGCTACTTCGATTTTTGGGTCTACGGCTCTTTTTATGGCATTAACTTGACTGTTGTAAGGAGCAATGATGCCAATATCTTCGGGGTTGCACTCGATTTTTGGTAGAATCTCGTTACAGATAATATCTATTTCTCTCTGATTCTGATGTCCGCGACAATGATTTCCTTTGACGGTTTTTATTGCGCCGATAGCCTTGCTGTCGGATTTTTCCGTCATAAGAACCAAGTTGCCTCCATAAAATTTTTGATTGCAGAAATTTATTATTTCAGGGTTGCAACGATAGTGCTCTTTCAGAAGAGTCTGTTTTACATCTGGCAATATTTTTATGATTGATTCCAGAAAACTATTTTCTGAAGAGTTGTAGCCACCTTCGATTTCGTATTTTCTGATTATGGCATCGAGTTTTTGTTTGTCCTCGTTTGTGACAACGTTCGGAAGTTGCATTGTATCGCCAACGATTACGGCATTTTTTGCACAACTCAGAGCCAATGCGCCAGTCTCTACTGTTACTTGCGAAGCCTCGTCCATTATAACATAGTCGTAAACAGCCTTTCTTACGCTGCTAACAGCTGAGAATGTTGTACTTAGTACGATTGGGAATTCTTCGAGAAAACGATCAGCATTGCGCATTAACTCGAATTCGACATTTATGCTTTCGTGAACGCTGGATGAATATTTTCTGAAGAGTGTATCTTTAAGTACAGACATCGAAAGTTGGGTGAGTCGTTGAGTCTTTTGCTTGATTCTGTCCGACTTACAGAATGATTCCAAATCGGAAATTTCGCTTCTAAGTTCTGAAATCCTTTTGCAATAGAACAAATACTGAATTTCCCGAATGGATTTTTCATTTGGGAAATTCAGTAGAGTCGTATTCAGTTTGTAAATATATTTGAATTTTAACTTCTGTACAAACCACAAGAATTTTTCAAATCTCTTGTTTCTACGTTCCAAGAAACTTTGCTGAATATTTAGCAAATCAAGAAGTTTGTCAGAATTTATGCTAATGTTTTCTGTGCTGATGATGTCGCAATCGTTTGAGTTTTGGAAATGCTCAAATTCTAACTTCCAATCAGACAATTCTTGTTTAAGAGTGGCAAGACGCTCGTTTTTTGAATAGATTTCAGAAATTTCGTTCAGCAGATTCTTTATTTTGCTTAAACTTTCTTTATCGTCTGATTTCCAGTCGTTAAGCTCGTTCGGAATAATACGTCCTTGCGATTGACTGTCTATGAATCTTTGTTTGTTCTCGCTGTTCCCAAGCGGAGCAACCAAGAATCCGAAATTGTACTTTTGGAGTTTCTCCAAGACATTTTCGGTTGCTGAATTGTTGTTTGAAACAACTATTACGCTTTTGTAGTTGATAAGTAAGTTTGCGATGATGTTAAGTATTGTCTGCGTTTTTCCAGTTCCCGGAGGACCTTGAACAACGCTAATCTGATTTTCTAATGCTTGTTTAACCGCCTTGTACTGACTCGAATTACATCCGAAAGGGAATATCGGGTTAGATGTTTTCTGATTCTCATTTTTGAATTTCTTCGGATTCAAGTATCTTGCCAAAACAGAATTAGGCAATATTTCTTCAATCTTATCGTATTGTTTGCTTAGAAGATTCTCATCATCTTCTGTTTTGAGTGCGTTTGCTGATGCAACTTCTGAAAGATAGTCGAAGACTTTTTTCGATTTCGGCTCTTTCAAAACTGTTTCTGTGATTCTGATTTCATTACCTTGAATTAATTTTCCAAAGCCATTAGAGAATGTAATGAAATAGTAGTTCTCCCGCGAATTAGAAAAGAGTGAGACTGATTTTATGTTTTTCTGAACGTATCCGTTTATTTCAACGGTGTACTTTTGAGTGTCTATTTTTGTTGGATTCTGCATCCAACAAACTTTAGCAGAAGAGTATTTGTACGCCTTGTCGCTATTGTTGAAGACAACAATATATGAATGATTCTCGTACTTGATGAACTTTATCTGTGGAGTTTTGTTCACACCGCCAATAAAAATCAGATTTTCGCTTTGGTCAATCATCTTTTTGGATTTCTAATTATAATTGTGGGCTTGTTTTTAAGGTACAAAGTTAATTCAAAAATCTAAAACCGCCAAAGACGTACATTGCGTTTTTCAAACTGAAAGAAAACGAGTCGGAAACAGATTTCTCCGACTCGTTTAAGGCTTATTTCTTGTCTGTTAAGGAAGCGACTGCTTTCTCTAACTTTTCGAGTGCCACCTTTAGTGTTGCTCTCGGACAGCCGGCGTTGAGGCGCATGAAGCCCTCGCCTTGCTTGCCGAAGATTCTGCCGGAGTTGAGAGCAAGACCAGCCTTGTCGGTAAACAACCTTTCAAGGTCGCGGTGGGGGAGTTTCAGTTCGCGGCAGTCGAGCCACACAAGATAGCTTGCCTGCGGTCGCACAGGCTTTATTGTCGGTATGTTATCGTGGCAGAAATCCTCGATAAAGCGGATGTTGTCTTCGAGGTAGGCAAGCATCTCTCTGCGCCACGTCTCGCCTTGGCTTAGTGCGGCGATGGTGGCAACGGGCGCGAACATTGTAGGCTCGTTCAGTTCGTTGGCTTCGAGCCAGCCGTAAAATTTGCGGCGCAAGTCATCGTTTGGCACTATTGCCCAACTGCTTATTACTCCGGCTATGTTGAAGGTCTTGGTTGGGGCTGAGAATGTTATGCTTACTTCTGCCGCCTCCTTGCTAACGGTGGCGAAAGGCGTGTGCTTGTGTCCGAAGATGGCGAGGTCGCAATGAATCTCGTCGGACACCACGATGAGGTTGTGCGTCTTGGCAAAGTGCGCCAGACGCACGAGCGTCTCCTTGTCCCACACAATGCCGCAAGGGTTGTGCGGATTGGCGAGGATGAGCAGACGGCACTTATCGTCGCACACCTTTTCGAGGTGGTCGAAATCCATCTCGTAAGTTTTGAGCGAGCCGTCGTTGTTATAGACGGGTTTCAGCGGATTCCATACCACCTCGCGCTTGTTGCCCTGCGCCGTGAGGAAGAACGGATGATAGACAGGCGGCTGAACGATGACCTTCTCGTCTTCTTTCAGAAACACGTTGATAATCATTCCTATGCCCTTTACTATGCCCGGCACGAACGACAGCCACTCGTCTTTTACGTCCCACTGGTGATGGTCGTGAATCCACTTTCGGATAGTACTCTTGTACTCGGGCGGCGTTATGGTGTAGCCCAGAACCGGAGTGTCGGCTATCTGCTTTGTTATCGCCTCCTTAATAAAATGCGGAGTCTCCCAGTCCATGTCGGCTACCCACAGCGGCAGCAGGTCGGGATTGCCGTATCGTTCGTTCAAGGCATCCCATTTTAGTGAGTTTGTTCCCCTTCGGTTAATTTCATTATCAAAATTGTACATATTGCTATAAAGTGTTAATGTTGTTCGTTGAATATGATGCAAAAGTATAACAATAATGATAAATGAAATAATGCAAAATGTTAATTTTTAGGTGGTTAGATTAATATACCATAAATATGTTATGCCATATTACCCCACAAATGCGATTGTGTGATTTTGAACAACCCACTACCTTTGCAAACGTAAACCAACATATATTTAGGCGTATGAAGACTAAGAGTATTTTCGCATTCACGGTAGCCGTATTTTTATCAGTTTCGGCATTTGCAGTAGGCGGTGGCGCAGGCAGCACAACATTCACTATAAAGACAAGCAAGGTAGGACGTTCGCTCGTTGAGGCTTGGACAAAGGCTTATATGGCAGAGCATCCCGAAGTAAACATTCAGATAGTAGGAACAAAGGCGGCAGATGCCGACCTGACACTAATAAACCACAAGGAAAAGAACCAGAAGGTAGCCTATGTTGCACGATACGCCCTTCTGCCCGTAACAACGTCGGGCAACCCTCTGCTGGGCGAGATTGAGAAAAAATCGTGGGGCAGCAAGGATTTGAAAGAACTTTTCTTCACAGCCGACGAACTTGACGATGACTTTGCCGACTACGACAAGCAGAAGAAAGGCAAGAAGATAACCGACCGCCTTAACGTGGTGAGCGGAGCAAACTCAACATCGTCGGCACCGTCGTTCGCTGCCTTCTTCGGAAGAAACACAGACAACATAAAGGGCGAGAAGATAGCAGGCGACGACCTCTATCTTCTGAGCGCGATAAACGACGACAAGACGCTCGTAACCTTCAACAGCCTTAACTATCTTTACGATACCGACAGCCGACAACTGAAGAACAACCTCCACATCTTTCCGCTTAACGTGAAGAAGGAGATTGGCGAGGCTCTGAAATCGGGCAACCTCGACAATGTGATTGTGGCACTCGAAAAGCAGCAGTCAGACGTTATTCCGGTAGACAACATCGGTTTTGAGTACCGCAATCTTACCGATTCGGAAGAGCAGTTTCTGAAGTGGGTGGCATCCGAAGGACAGCAGTTCAATAACCAGAATGGATTCTTGAAACTGGTTGATAATCAGTAGTAACAAAAACAGATTTGAGCAATATAATGATGGTAGGAAGATTTTTGATTACAGCAGCGTTTGCCGTAGCGACTACGGTTGCAAGCGCACAGAAGATAACCGGAAAGGTGGTAGATGCCACCACCGGAGAGAGCATTATTGGTGCCACCGTTAAGTACGGCACGGCATCGGGTGTAATAACTGATGTTGACGGCGCATTTGCCATCGACGTGAAGAAACTGCCGGTAAAACTGAGCATAAGCTACACCGGCTACCGACAGCAGGAAATAACCGTCTACGACGATGAGGAGAGCATAAATGTGAAACTTGCCGAGAAGCGAAAGGTGCTCGACGAGGTAGTGGTGATTGGCTACGGAACGCAGAACCGCACGCAGCTCACAGGCTCGGTAACATCGGTAAAGAGCGACATTTTTGAGAAGAGCCTTTCAACATCGCTCGATGGTGCGCTCGGCGGACAGGTTGCCGGACTAAACGTAACGGCAGCCAGCGGTCAGCCCGGCGCGGCAAGCAGCATCCGCATCCGCGGCGGAAACTCGGTAAATGCCAGCAACGAGCCTCTGTATGTTGTCGACGGCTTCATCTATTTCAAAGACTCTGAAGGCGGAAACACCGGTCTGGGAGCGATAGAGAGCAGCCTCAATCCGCTTTCTACAATAAATCCAAATGATATTGAGAGCATCGAAGTGCTCAAGGATGTGAGTGCAACAGCCATCTATGGCTCGCGAGGAGCGAACGGCGTAATCATCGTAACAACTAAAAAGGGCAAGGCCGGCGACAAGAAGGCGCACATCAACTACGGATTCAGCGCAGGTGTGAGCATCGTAGGCAAGAAACTCGATTTGCTGAATGCCTCGGAGTGGGCGCAGTATCAGAAGGACTACTGGAGCAACAAGGGCGGATATACCGACGAGCAGATAAGCGCGCTTGGCAAGGGAACAGACTGGCAGGATGCCGTTCTGCGCACCGCCTTTCAGCAGAACCACGAACTGAGCATAAACGGCGCATCGGACAAGAGCCGTTATGCCTTCTCGGTAAACTATACCGACCAAGACGGCGTTATCGTGAACTCAGGATTCGACCGCTACAACTTTCATGCCAACGTTGAGTGGGACTTGCAGAAGAATCTGAAATTCGGCTTTAATGCCACCTACGGCCGAAGTCGTCAGCGTGGACTAACCACAACACAGTCTGCCGTCTTTAACTCGTCGCCATATTCGGCCGGAATAACAAACAGTTTTGTTTATGCCCTGCTGATGCCTCCAGTAATAAGCGTGTACAATGCCGATGGCTCGTACAACTTTGTTAACCCTTACGAATATGCGTATTTTGCCATCGGTGACCATGCAGCCAATCCGCTCTACGACCTGAAGGAGAGTGTTGCCGAGAATATCGACAACTACCTTCTGTCGAGCGTGTGGGCGAGTTACCGCATAGGCGATTTTCTGCTGAAGGCATCGGTGGGCTATAACAACGACAAGATTACGCAGAACTATTTTTCGGGCGCATACACATCGCTCGGACTTGCAACCGAGGGCGTGGGAGGCATCGGAAACAGAAATTCAGACATCTGGCAGCAGGAATATACCGTAAGTTACAACAAACAGATAGATAACGACAACGACATCGACGCTCTGGTGGGCTACACCAAGCAGAATACCGCATCTAATTTCAGTTCGATACGAACCAACCATTTTACTAATGAGACGCTGAAGCACAACAATCTGGGCGACGGCTCGGGCATTTATCCGCCAGTTACGGGCATAAGCGAAAGTTCGCTAAACAGTCTTATCGCCCGCGTGAACTACACGTTCAGAAATCGCTACAACGCTACGGCAACGCTCCGTGCCGACAATTCGAGTCGTTTTGCAAAGAGTCACCGCTGGGGATATTTCCCTTCGCTGGGCTTGTCGTGGAACGTTGAACAGGAGAAATTCCTTGCATCGGTAAAGGCTATCGACAATCTGAAGGTAAGACTCTCGGGCGGCGTCGTGGGCAATCAGGAGATAAGCGACTATGCTTTCTCAACATCATACTCAACAGGCTCGTATGCAGGCTCTTCGAGCTACGCAAAGGGCAACGCTTCTAACGATAATCTGAAGTGGGAGACGACGGCGAGCTACAATCTCGGCTTTGACCTTGGTTTGCTGAAGAACCGCATCAACATTGTCTTCGATGTTTATTACAAGAAGACGAGCGACCTTCTGCTCGATGTACCGATGGGCTTTTCGAGTGGTGTTAAGACTCAACTTCAGAACGTTGGAAACGTTGTGAACAAGGGCGTTGAACTTGCCATAGACGGCACGCTGATAAACAAGCGTCGCATATCTTGGACGGTGAGTGCCAACATTGCGCACAACAGCAACAGCATTACCGATATGGGCACGAGCAATAACATAATTCAAGGCTCGGACAATCAGCAGATTCTGCGACGTGGCGAGGCTCTCGGCTCGTTCTACGGGCTGGAGTTTGCCGGCATCGTTCAGCAAGACGAGGATGTGAGCAAGTTGCCGACAATAAACGGTCAGACACCGAAGCCGGGCGATGTTAAGTTTGTAGATGCCGACCATAACAACGTCATCAACTCCGAAGACCGTCAGATTCTGGGCAGCGTTCAGCCCAAGCTTACTTACGGACTGTCGTCGCAGTTTACCTATCGCGGATTTGATGCGTCGGTTTCCTTTGCCGGAAACTATGGCAGCAAGCTGTACAACGCGCTTGGCAGACGACTGGAGCAGACGGGCGACTCGTACAACGTGCTCTCTACCGTAAAAGACTCGTGGACGGCAGCCAATGGCGGAAACACTCTTCCGCTGGCAAGCACAACGCGCCAACTGTCGTACATCGACAGCCGATATGTTCAGAGCGCATCTTACTTGAAACTGAAGAACATAACCGTTGGTTACCGTCTGCCGTTGCCAAAGTCGTTTCCTGTAGGCGTAAGGGTTTATGCCACGGCAAGCAATCTGTTCACTATCACTCCTTACAAAGGCTTCGACCCCGAGGTTAGCAGCGGAACAGACAGCGGAGCATATCCGTCATCGCGCAGTTTTGTGGCTGGAGTGAACTTTACTTTGTAATTTACATAGATTTGCTTAAAAATATCGGCATCTTTGCAGATTTTTGCAGAGGTGCCGATTTGGGATAAATTTGCTGCTCGAGCATCCTATTGCTTATGTCGAAAGGTTAAATAATTATAATTTTTTGTCCGTTTTAAGATGAAAAGTGAAAAATGACTTAATTTTGCAGTCGTAATTAAATCATTTTTTAGTATATGAAACATATTTTTACAAGACTACTAAGTATCTTATTTCTTTGTGCAATCTCTATTTCTGCCATGGCGCAGGAAGCCTATGCCGTAATGTCGAAAGACAGCACAACGCTTACTTTTTATTACGATAACAAGAAAGCATCTCGCGAGGGCACGGCGTATGAGTTGAACACTGGAGAGAACAGACCTGAATGGGTAAAAACGAAAGATCATAATATTTTATATATCACTGATAATGATAATTTTACTACGGTTGTTTTTGATGGTTCGTTTAAAGATGCTCGTCCGATATCATGTGCATATTGGTTTTCTGGATTTGAAAATCTGAAAAAAATAGAAGGCATAGAAAATTTGAATACGTCAAATGTAACGGATATGTACAGAATGTTCGATAATTGCACAAGTCTTACAAGCCTTGATGTGAGCAAGTTCAACACTTCAAAAGTTACAGATATGAGCTGGATGTTCGCTTATTGCACAAGTCTTACAATCCTTGATGTGAGCAATTTCAACACATCGAATGTAACGAATATGCACGGAATGTTCTGGGGTTGCGAAAGTCTTACAAGCCTTGATGTGAGCAATTTCAATACATCTAATGTAACGGATATGAGCAGTATGTTCTCTGAGTGCTACAATCTTACAAGCCTTGATTTAAGCAACTTCAACACATCAAAGGTAACAGATATGAGCGGAATGTTCTTTGAGTGCTACAATCTGAAAAGCATTGATGTGAGCAACTTCAACACATCTAAGGTAACAGATATGAGAAGAATGTTCTATGAGTGCAAAAGTCTTACAAGCCTTGATTTAAGTAAGTTCAACACGGCAAGCGTTACAGATATGAGCGGAATGTTCGCTTTTTGCAAAAGTCTTACAAGCCTTGATGTCAGCAAGTTCAACACATCAAAGGTAACAGATATGAGCTACATGTTCTCTGAGTGCAAAAGTCTTACAAGCCTTGATGTTAGCAATTTCAACACTTCGAATGTAACGGATATGTACAGAATGTTCGATAATTGCGCAAACCTTAAAACAATTTATGCCGGAGCTGGCTGGATTATAGGCAAAGATACAGATTCAGAAGGAATGTTCGAGAATTCAACAAAAC
>NZ_JNKX01000051.1:0-23192 GCF_000702225.1 Bacteroides sp. Ga6A2
GATGACTACGGCCAGAAGCATCTTCGGGTCGTAAGGGCTGCGGCCACGCTCCTTGTACAGCTTGCGAAGACCGCTCAAGTCCAAACTGTTAACTACGCTGCTCACAAGACGGACTGGGTCGTCCTGGGCAATGTCCTTGTCGATTCTCTGAGGAAAAAGTATCGTCTGATTTGGAGAATACGGACGAAAGTGGTATCTTTGTTGCATTTTATATTGCATGTTGTAAAGATACGAAAACTTTACGACATAACGAAGCCCTGGCTTGAGAAAGTCGGGGCTTTGATATAAAAAAAGGATGTGCCTATTTTGACACACCCTCTAATTTTTTGCTCTTTGCTGATGTTTTCAGCTGACTGCAATAGTCTTATTCAGGAATCATAACCACCTCGATCATGTTGTTGGCATCGATTACCGATTTTGTGAACGACTTGATGTCGTCGGTTGTAATCGACTTAATTACCTTGTCGAAATCTGTGCGCACATCGAAGCCGTACAGAAGTTTTTCGGTCATCAGGCTGAGCCAATAGTTGTTATTCTTCAAACTCTGCTTGTTATCCTTGATAAGGAATTCCTTAACCTTGTCGAGTTCAATCTGGTCAACCTTTTCGGTCATTCCCTTCAGAATTTCTTTAAGTTGATTTACGGTTTCCTCATATCCGTCGGGATTTGAAGCCGTGAAAATCTGGATTCTTGCCTCTGGCTTGAAGTCGAAGCTAACGCCGCTTGCTGCGCTTGGCGAGTATGATTTTCCGTTCTTTTCTCTGATTTCATCAAGACATCTCTTGCTCAGAATTTGTCCGGCGATGTTTGCAAGAAGTCGGTTGCGTGTGTTGTACTCGCATGGAGCCATCCACACGAGGGCTGTCGTTGCCTGCGGAATCTCCATTTTGCGCTTGAATACGTTGCATCGCACGCCCTTGTGAGTGTAAAGCTTGCGGTCTATAGCCTTTTCTCTGTCTTTAGATGCAGGAAGGGAAGCGATATACTTCTGAACGTATGATTTGAGCGAATCTTCCTCGAAGTTACCGATAACCACGAAATGGAAATCGGCAGCGTTGGCAAATCGTTCTTTGTGAATTTCGAGCATACGGTTGTAGTCAGCCTTCTTTATCATCTCGGCAGTAAGGTTCTGTATGCGCGGATTGTTGTCGTAGAGCGTCTTTGTAATGCTGTCGTTGAAGGCCGTCATTGGGTTGGCTGCGCGATTGGCAATAACGGTGTGCAGAGTGCTCATTTCCGAAGCATAGTTTACAGGGTCGGCTTTAACGTTGGTGAAATACAGATAAGTCATCTGGAACATAGTCTCCAAGTCTTTTGGAGTTGACGTTCCAGAGATTGACTCCTTGTTAGTACTCATATTTACGCCCACGTTTACCTGCTTTCCGCTGAGTGCCTTCTGAAGCTCGAGATTGCTGAAGTTGCCGAGTCCGGATGCGTTGATGCCTTGGTCGAACAGGTTGATAGTGTTGATTTCATTTGTGTCGTACATGCTTTCTCCGCCGTGGCTTACGGCAGCAAAGCGAACCTCGTTGTCCTTGAAATCAGTCTTGCGGACGTAGACCTTGCATCCGTTGCTAAGAGTCCAAACCTTGAAGTCGTAATCAGCCTTCTCTTCCTTTACGATTTTGCCTTCGACAGGCATCTGGCTTATTAGAGGCTCGTTCTTTGAATTGTCTACCCAAGCCGTCAAATCTTCGTTTCTTACAGATTTCAGACTCTCCTTCAGGCTTTCGTCATCAGGATAGTTGACTCCTTCTTTCTCTGGAAGAAGGCTCATCACTACCATATTCTTGTCGGCAGTTGGGTTGAAGAGCATCTTGCAATACTCGTTTATTGCCTCTACCGGAATCTGCGGCGCAATGTTGGTTAGCAGCGAGTAGCGGTCTTCGATGCTAAGGATTGGCTCGCACGAGAGGAAGTTGCGGATGTACGCTCCGGTGTATGAGTTGTTCTCCTGCTTGTTGCGGTTGGCGTAGTTGCGCTCCAGTCCGCCAAGATAGTCCTTGCGTGCGCGGTCGTATTCGGCTGCGTTGAAGCCGTGCTTCCACATTCGCAGCACCTCGCGGTATATGGTTTTGTAGCAGTCTTCGAGTTTGCCATCCTTTGCAACGGCGTTAATCTCGACAGCCTCTTTTGTGCGGTTTGAAAGAAGGAAACCGCCGTTAGACAGTCCGGCATACACGAAAGGAACATCGGGATTCTGCGACATCTCTTGGAAACGGCTGCTCATCATCGATGAAATTATGCTCTGATAGTAGCGTTCGATGATGTAGGCAACGTTGTTCTTTGCGCTGTCGGGAGTAACCGAATGCTTGAACATTACGCATGCCACAATGTTAGTCTGTTCCTTGTCCTGTCCGCTGGCAACAATCATATCGTCGTTGTCGGCAACAGGAAAGTAGACTCTCTCTGCCGCGTTCTTTGCTACTTTGTAGCCGCCGAAGAGTTCTTTTATCTTAGCCTCGATGTGGTCTACGTCAACATCGCCAACCACCACGATTCCCTGAAGGTCGGGGCGATACCATTTCTGATAGTACTTTCGCAAGTCCTTGGCTGGGAAGTTGTCTACAATGCTCATCTTTCCGATAGGCAGTCGATTGGCATACTTGCTGCCCGGATAGAGTTTTGGCAGAATCTTCTCAATTATTCTCATCTGCGCGCCTGTTCTTACTCGCCATTCCTCGTGAATAACGCCGCGCTCCTTGTCAATCTCCTTTTTGTCGAGGGTGAGCGCGCCTGCCCAGTCGCTCAGAACCAAAAGGCACGAATCCACCGCGCCTTGGCGCATCGTAGGCACGTTTGTTATGTTGTAGACGGTTTCGTCTACGCTGGTGTAAGCGTTCAGATTCTGCCCGAACTTTACGCCGATGGTTTCGAGATACGAAATCAGGTTGTTTCCCGGAAAATGCTTTGTTCCGTTAAAGCACATATGCTCAAGAAAGTGAGCCAGACCGCACTGGTTGTCTTCCTCCTGAATAGAACCGACTTTCTGCGCTATGTAGAAGTCGGCCTGATGCTCTGGATAGGCATTGTGTCTGATGTAATAAGTAAGACCGTTGTCGAGTTTGCCGATTCGCACGCCTTTGTCGACAGGTAGCGGAGGTAATTCCTGTGCCATTGCGCCCGACGACAGCGCGCCAAGTGCTATGGCTAATACGAGTTTCTTCATTTTCATGTTATTCTTCGTTTGGTACTATGTTTTCTTCTATTGTTATTTCAGGGTGATTGTCAAAATGTCTGTTAAGCCAGAATGTGAGAACCGCAAACGCAACTGTGCTTACAATCATGGCGATGACAAAATTTGTTGTGCCAAGAGTCTCGATGAGAGTTTCGTCGCTGTCGGACGTAGCTATGCTGACAATAGCAATACCGTTGTTTAGAATATGGCATACGATTCCCGGCATCACGCTGCCCGTGCGGTAGTAGAGCCATCCGAGGAAAAGCCCCATGGCGAAGGCAAACGGAATCTGTGCAGGATTAAGATGGATGATGCCGAATAGCGTTGCGCTGGCTATAATGCAGTGCCAAGCTTTGTAGCCGTTGCGGTGCAGATATCCTTGAATGGCATCGCGGAACGTAAGTTCCTCGCATATCGGGGCAAGAATTACAATCGTTATTATTCCCGGAATGCTTGTAGCCATGCTCTTGTATAATTCCATGTTGTTGTCTTGCAGTTCTGCCAGTTCTGAAATTCCGTTAACAACGAAGATGCCGAATAGAACGGCAGGAATGCATGCAAGCAGATGCTTTGCTTCAATCTCCTTCCACGAACGAATGGTGCTGTTTACCCATCTAGTCTTCATCAAAATGCCAATCATGCAAATGTTGAATGCTATGAGTGCGCAGGCATAAATGGTTGGGTCTATATCTGTCGACGGAACATTTGGTCTGCCCGTCATTCCCTTCATCACATTTCCGAAAGAACTCAGCAGCACTGCCGGTATGGTGAAGAAAAGCTGCAGTAAGAAAAAAAATGATACAACCGAAATTATTCTTTTCATTTTGCTGTTTTTATTAAAAAGTAGACAAATGTAATTATTTAGTGTGTATTTCTGATAATTTTCTACTAATATTTTCTGAAATTCTGACAAAAAAATAAAATGTGCTATATTTGCGATTGCTAAAATATAACAAATACTATATAATGAAAATCAGATTTTTGATGCTATGTCTCATCGTGCCGTTGTTATCGTGCGCAAAGCCCGATAATGCAGCCGATGTAAGAAAAATCATCGCCAAGGTTAACGATTATTGGCAGAAAAACAACAAACCCGAAGTCCGCTCGTTTTGGGACAATGCCGCCTATCACACGGGCAATATGGAAGCATACAGACTAACAGGTAACAAGAATTACCTGAATTACTCGCTGAAATGGGCCGAATTCAACGAATGGAAGGGAGCAAAAGGCAACGACCGCTCAAAATGGAAGTATACCTACGGTGAAAAGGACGATTTTGTACTCTTTGGCGACTGGCAGATTTGCTTTCAGACTTATGCCGATTTGTACAACATCATGCCCGAAGACAAACGCATAAGACGCGCTCGCGAGGTTATGGAATACGAAATGTCTACCACCAAGCACGACTATTGGTGGTGGGCCGACGGACTCTACATGGTTATGCCGGTAATGACCAAGATGTACAAGATTACCGGAAACAAAAAGTATCTAGACAAACTGCACGAGTATTTTTTGTACAGCGACAGCATAATGTACGATTCAGAAACCGGATTCTACTATCGCGATGCAAAATACACTTATCCTAAGCACAAGAGCACGAATGGAAAGAAAGATTTCTGGGCGCGCGGCGACGGATGGGTTTTGGCCGGATTCGCAAAGGTTCTGCAGGACCTTCCGCAGGACTACAAGTATCGTAAATTATTCATAGACAGATATAAACGATTGGCAAAGGCGGTTGCCGAGTCACAGCAGCCGCAAGGCTATTGGACGCGTAGCATCCTCGATCCCGAACATGCACCGGGAGCAGAGACAAGCGGCACGGCATTCTTTACTTACGGATTGTTCTGGGGAATTAACAATGGCTATCTCGACCGTGAAACATATCTGCCGGTTACGATGAAAGCGTGGAATTTCTTGAAAAACACCGCGCTTCAGAAAGATGGTCGCGTAGGATACGTTCAGCCGATAGGCGAGAAAGCCATTCCAGGACAGGTGGTAGATGCTAATTCGACAGCCAACTTCGGCGTGGGAGCATTTCTTCTGGCATCGTGCGAGTACGTCCGTTTTCTCGAGGCTGAGGCTCCTAAGGCAAGCAACGACCGCCAGTATTGGGCTAACCTTCTGTACAAGATGGCAAAGCCAATTCTAAGCAACATGGCAGAGGGCAATCTGCAGAAAAATATGCAGGTTGAGGTCAGCCCAAGTTTCGACAAGCGCGACAAACGTGTTACTTACATGGAGGCTTTCGGAAGGCTGATGGCCGGTCTTGCTCCGTGGCTCTCGCTGCCCGATGACGATACAGCCGAGGGAAAGCAGCGCAAGCAACTTCGTGAGTGGGCTCTGAAGAGTTATGCCAATGCCGTGAATCCCGAGAGTCCCGACTATCTGCTTTGGCGAAAAGAGGGGCAGCCGTTGGTCGATGCTGCCTATATTGCCGAGAGTTTCCTGCGCGCCTACGACCAGTTGTGGATTCCGCTCGATGAAACCACAAAGAAACGCTATCTCGAGGAATTCTCCCTTCTCCGAAGAATTGACCCGCCTTACACAAACTGGCTTCTGTTCTCATCAACAATCGAGTCGTTTATGGCAAAGGCTGGCGGTGAATTCGACGGATATCGCATAAATTCTGCCATCCGCAAGGTCGAAGAATGGTATGTCGGCGACGGATGGTATTCTGACGGACCGACGTTCGCGTTCGATTATTACAGCAGTTTTGTGTTCCATGCAATGTATCTCGAAACTCTCAGGGCAATGACCGAGTCGCATTACGGTTCGCGACTGAAATATACCGATTATTACGCCCGTGCCGAGAAACGTGCCCAGAAGTTCAGCATCATTCTGGAACGAATGATTTCGCCCGAAGGCACATTCCCCGTCTTTGGTCGCAGCATTCCTTACAGAATGGCTTGCCTTCAGCCGCTGGCTCTCATGGCTTGGTACGACAAACTGCCTGCCGGAATGTCGCGCGCTCAGGTTCGCTGCGCACTTACAGCCGTGATGCACCGGATGTTCGATGGAAAGGAGAATTTTAACGAAGGCGGATTCCTGACTATCGGCTTCTGCGGACGACAGCCAAATGTTGCCGATTGGTACACAAACAACGGAAGTCTGTACATGACATCGCTCGGATTTCTTCCGCTTGGACTGCCGGCAACGCATCCGTTCTGGACCGATGCCGCCGACGACTGGACAAACCGTAAGGCATGGGGAGGTGAGCCGTTCCCGAAAGACCATCAATGGAAAGATGAAATCGTAACAAAAGACTTATGGTAAATTTCAGATATCTTCTTTTCGCCGTACTTCTGTCAATGCCTGTGGTTTCATCGGCGCAGAAGTTAGTTCCGGTTGCCAAGGCGTACAGTCAGACATCGGTGAATACGGCTGTTTTTCGCAATAATTCGCTTGTAACGCACAAAGGCTGGCAGTACATTGCATATTACGATGCCGACGGATTCCTTACTCTTGGCAAGCGAAAGCAAGGAAAGGACAAATGGCAGATTGAACGTTCGCAATATCGCGGAAAGGTGCAGGATGCCCACAATGTCATAAGCATCATGCTTGATGGGAACGGATATATTCACGTCTCGTTCGACCATCACGGCAATGCCCTGAAATATTGCCGGAGCGTTGCGCCTTATTCGCTGAAATTAGGCGATTTGATGCCAATGACAGGCAACGATGAGAAGGACGTTACTTATCCCGAATTCTACTATCTGAAAGGCGGCGACCTTTTGTTTGCCTACCGTTCGGGCGCATCGGGCAGAGGAAATCTTGTGATGAATCGCTACGATGCCAAAAGTCAGAAATGGTCTCGTCTTCAGGATATTCTGATTGACGGCGAGAAGAAACGCAATGCCTATTGGCAGCTTTATGTCGATGGAAAGGGCACAATTCATGTTTCGTGGGTGTGGCGCGAGACGTGGATGGTTGAGACAAACCATGACCTCTGCTATGCCAAGAGTGACGACGGCGGAAAGACGTGGAAGCGTTCGGACGGCTCGCTTTATCAACTGCCAATAAACAAAGACAATGCCGAATATGCCTGCATCATTCCGCAGAACAGCGAGTTGATAAACCAGACGAGTATGTCGACCGATGCCGACGGAAATCCGTACATTGCGACATATTGGCGCAGCGCAGACAGCGATGTCCCGCAATATCGCGTTGTGTGGCGCGATGCGTCGGGCTGGCACAATCAGCAGGTTTCCGACCGAAAAACGCCTTTCACGCTGAAAGGGGGCGGAACAAAGATGATTCCGGTGGCGCGTCCGCGAATGGCGGTCGATGGAAACAAGGCTTTTTACATTGTTCGCGATGCCGAACGCGGAAGCAAAGTGTCGATGTATTACACCGACGATATTCATTCGGGCAAGTGGCAACTTTCCGATTTGACCGATTTCACCGTAAACGCATGGGAACCGAGCATCGATAGCGAACTTTGGAAACAAAAGCGCAGACTTCAGATTTTTGTACAGAACACGATGCAGGGCGACGGCGAGAAAACCGTCAAGACCGAGCCTCAGATGGTTTATGTGCTCGAAGTGAAGAAGTGAAAAATTCGGCAGTCTTGCTAATTTGTTGTATTTTTGCCATCGGTTTTATACGATTTTTAAGATGAAAAGATATACTTGCATCGTGCTCGCCGCCTTCCTGATGTTCGGGAAAGGCACGGCTGAGGCGCAGAACGGATACAACGTCGAGAAACTGAACCGCATTCAGGAACTGTGGGCATCGCTCAATCCAAAGAGCGTGACCCTAACGCCATATCTTGCCGAGTACGACGGAAATCCACACACGGCAATCATCGTATGTCCCGGCGGCAGTTACAGTTGGCACGATACCGAGACCGAGGGCACGGGTGTGGCAAAATGGCTTCAGAAGAACGGAATATCGGCTTTCGTGCTGAATTATCGCGTGGCAACGGGCTTTGCCTACGCATCGCACTATCGTCTTCTGTTCCGCGGAAACAGATTTCCCGATGCATTTGTCGATGTTCAGCGCGCCATTCAGTTTGTGCGCAAGTATGCGGCGGTCTATTCGGTTAATCCGAACGATGTGGGTGTTATGGGCTTCTCTGCCGGTGGACATCTGGCAATGGCATCGGGCGAGTATTTCAATACCGATTATGCCGGATTGGGCTGGCTCGAAAGCCGTCGTCCCGATTTTGTCGTGCCTGTTTATCCTGTCGTTACCTTTACAGACAAGCGATACATGCACAAGCGCAGCCGAAAGGGACTGATAGGCGAGTGGCACACAAAGGAGATGAACGATTCGCTGTCGATTGAGCATCATGTAAAGCACGACACTCCGCGTGCTTTCATCGTAAATTGTGTTGACGACCCTATCGTGAAGTATCAGAACAGCGAACTGCTCGACTCGGCTTTGACGGCAAAGGGCATAGAGCATCGTTATATTCAGTATAAGACAGGAGGTCACGGCTTCGGTGTAAGCGACGAGAAGGGCACGGAAGAATGTCGGCAGTGGCGAGGTGAGTTCCTTGAATGGCTGAAATCATCGGGCAGGGCACGTTAAATGTGCCTTTTTTGTTTCGTTCTTCTCAAATATTTGTAATTTTGCAGTTTAGTGAGGCTTGTCAGAAGCCTCTGGAATAGTTTATTAACGAGAAAGATAATGTTTAAGTTGCTTCAGATTATCAGCCGCTGGCTTGCGTCGTACACTTCGGTTTTCGTCATTGCCGTGGCTGTGGTTGCCTTTTTTGTGCCCGATGTTTTTTTGTGGATTAAGGGCGATGTCTCTTCGGTTATTTTGGGCATCATCATGCTCACGATGGGACTTACCCTCACAACCAACGATTTCAAGATTCTGTTTTCGCGTCCGCTCGATATTTTCATCGGAGCGTGCGCACAATTCACCATAATGCCGTTGCTAGCATACACGCTCTCGCACGTTTTCGGGCTAAATCCTTATCTCACAGCCGGAATAATCTTGGTGGGATGCTGTCCGGGCGGCGTTTCGAGCAACATTATGTCGTTTCTTTGCAAAGGCGATGTAGCCTTCTCTGTTGGAATGACAACGGCTTCTACGCTTCTTGCGCCCATTGTCACCCCGCTGCTGGTGCTCTGGCTTGCCGGCACGCAGATTCAGGTTGATGCGTTGGGAATGTTCTGCAATATCCTGCTCGTAACAATTTTGCCCGTTTCCATCGGATTTGCCTGCAACGTGTTGCTTGGCAATAAGCCCGTTTTTAAGGATTTGCAGAGCGTTATGCCCGGCATCAGCGTCTTCTGCCTCGGATTGATTGTTAGCGGCGTTGTGAGTTCAGTAAAACCTCAACTTGTCGAAAACGGAATACAACTGTTCTTGCTTGTTATGGTAGTCGTTTTCTGTCACAACACCTTAGGATATTGCCTCGGATATGGCGTTGGCACTCTCTGCGGCTTCAGCAAACCTAAAAAGAGGACTATCTCGATAGAGGTCGGAATGCAGAACGCTGGAATGGCAACGGTTCTTGCCACGTCGTTCTTTGCAAACCCCGATATTCTGACTCATACGCCCGAGGCAATCCTCTGTGTGGTGCCGTGCGCCGTCAGTTGCGCCTATCACTCAATTTCGGGCACCGTGCTTGCCGGAATATTCTTGAAGTACGACAGATTTGCAGAAAGGAAAAATCAAAAACAATAAAGATATGATTAGTTATCAGACAGACGGCGTAAAGATGCCGGCAATAAAGCGTCGCGAAACAACGGCGTGGATAAAGAAGGTGGCAGCCAGTCACGGACGTAAGGTGGGCGATATTGCCTATATCTTCTGCAACGATGAGAAGATTCTTGAGGTGAACCGCCAGTATCTTCAGCACGATTATTATACTGATATCATCACGTTCGACTACGATGAGGACGATGTCATCAGCGGCGACCTCTTTATCAGTCTCGATACCGTTCGCACCAATGCCGAGCAGGTTGGAGCAACCTACGAGGAGGAACTTCACCGCGTTATTATCCACGGAATCCTTCACCTTTGCGGAATAAACGACAAAGGACCCGGCGAGCGCGAAATAATGGAAGAGAACGAAAACAAGGCATTGGCTATGTTGAAAGAATAAAGCAAAATCCCTCTATGCTGAAATTTGCAGAGAGGGATTTTGCCTTTATGTGAAAACAGCTTCTATTTCTTACTTAGTAGTTCTATTGCCTTTTGAACCGTAGCGTTGTTTGCGTTCATTATCTCGAAGTATTCGCTCATGTCGAAGAGGTCGCGGGCTACGAGCGCCTTTACTTGCAGCGCGAGCGATTCTTTAGCCTTAGTCCATTCGTCGTCGGTGCAGGTAATCTTCTGCT
Organism: Bacteroides sp. Ga6A2; assembly: GCF_000702225.1. Lineage (NCBI taxonomy): Bacteria > Pseudomonadati > Bacteroidota > Bacteroidia > Bacteroidales > Bacteroidaceae > Bacteroides > Bacteroides sp. Ga6A2. The sequence goes on from NZ_JNKX01000051.1 coordinate 10,477, forward strand.
CTGCGGCTTTCTCCCTAATCTCCTTCAATATTTTTTCGCTTTCATCGTATTTCTTCATGAAAGCCTTGAAGTTTGGATATTTGCTGTTCATCGACTTACGGTTCTTGTCGATGTACTGAAGAACCACGTTGTATAGAACGCTGTGCGCAGCCACCTCGCGATGATATCTGGCATATTTCATTGTGTCGAGAGGAATGAAATAGTCGGGCATTATTCCGCCGCCGCCATATACCGTGCGCTTCTGCTTCAGTGTTGTGAATTTCAGACTGTCTACAAGATGAATGCTGTCGATGTTCGTAAATTCGCCCTTGTTAAAGCGGTGGATGATGTCCTTGTGATAATCCTCGCTGTTACCCTTCTCGTAAGGCTTCTGGATGCATCGTCCTGAAGGCGTGTAGTAGTGCGCCACGGTAAGACGAATCATTGAGCCGTCGGGAAGGTCGATAGGACGCTGTACAAGCCCTTTTCCGAAGGTTCGGCGGCCAACAACCAAGCCGCGGTCGTGGTCTTGTATTGCGCCTGTCAGAATCTCGGCTGCTGAGGCTGAATATTCGTCAACCAGTACCACGAGCGGAATCTTCTGGTATTTGCCCTCGCCATTAGCCTTGAAACTCTCGTTTCTGACAGCTCTTCCGTGCGTGTAGACAATCATCTCGTCCTTGGCAAGGAACTCGTTTGTTATGTCTACCGCAGCGTTCAGGAAGCCTCCGCCGTTGCCCTGAAGGTCGATAATCAGTTTTTTCATTCCTTTTTTTGAAAGGGCTGTGAGAGCGTTGTGAACCTCTTTTATCGTTTCGAGTCCGAAACTGCCGAACTTGAGATATCCTATTTCTGGAGTAATCATGTAATAGGCATCAACGGTTGTTACCGGAATCTGAGCGCGTGTTACGATGAAATCAGCAATTCCGCTAACTCCGCGGCGCACGATGCCGATTTTTACCTTTGTTCCGCGAGGACCTCGCAGACGCTTCATTATGTCTTCTTTCGGCATTTTTACGCCTGCTATGGCTGTGTCGTTCACCATAACGATGCGGTCGCCCGGAAGGATGCCCACTTTCTCCGAAGGGCCTTTGCTCACGGTTTGTATTACGAGCAGGGTGTCCTCGGCCATGTTAAACTGAACGCCGATGCCGTCGAACGAGCCTTTCAGCGGTTCGTTGAACCTCTTTACTTCCTCGGGAGTGGCGTAGGTTGAGTGAGGGTCGAGTTGGTTGAGCATTCCCTTTATGGCATCCTCAACGAGCTTTGTCTCGTCAACCTTGTCAACATACATGTGGTTAATCAGATATTCGGCAATCTGCAACTTGCGCATGTTCGTAGCGTTGCGGTCGTTCGTTATTATCTGAGTCTGCTGTGCCATCATGGTATTGGCGGCAAGCATTAGTAGTGCAATTATTATCTTTCTCATTCTTTATTATCGGGTTGTGGCAGGAACGCGCTCACGTCCTTGCCGAAGCTTATAAGTTCTCTTACCACGCTCGAGCTTACGCTTGTAAGTTCCGGCTCGGTAAAGAGCAGAATTGTCTCTATTCCTGCCAGTTTGCGGTTTATGTCGGCAATGGTTTCTTCATATTCAAAGTCTTTAACGCATCTTATGCCTCGGATTATGAACTGTGCCTCCATTCGCCGTGCAAAATCGACGGTAAGGTCGTTGTATGACGCTATTTTAACCCTCGGCTCGTTCTTGTACAGTTCGCGAAGTGTTTTCTCCCTTTCTTCTATCGAGAACATCGTTCTTTTGTTCTCGTTGTATCCTATGCCTATTACGAGCTCGTCGATAAAGGTTATGGCACGCTTCACGATGGATGCGTGCCCTATGGTAAACGGATCGAATGTTCCGGGGAAGATAGCTCTTTTCATTCGTTTTCTTCGGATTGTTTTGTTAGAATTTCTCGCCTTCCGAGAGCAGTTCCTCTTCAGGACGGTCTTCCTCTATAACGAGGTTGTCGATGATGAAGTTCTGTCTTTCCGACGTGTTCTTGCCCATGTAGTACTCGAGCAGTTCCTGAACTTGGTCGCTCTTGTGCAGCGAAACGGGTTCGAGTCTGATGTCGGGACCGATGAAGTTCTTGAACTCGTCTGACGAAATCTCTCCCAGACCTTTGAATCGGGTTATCTCCGGGTCTGGTCCGAGAAGTTCGATGGCTTCGGCTCTTTCCTCGTTAGAGTAGCAGTAGAGCGTGATGAACTCGTTTTCTTTCTTTCTGCCTTTCTTATCTTCTTCCTTGCCCTTGAGTTTTTCCTCGAGTTTTGGCATGTTAGCCTTCTTTATCTTGCTCTTCTTGTTTCTTACGCGGAAGAGCGGAGTCTGAAGAATGAACACATGACCTTTCTTTATCAGTTCGGGGAAGAACTGAAGGAAGAACGTAATCATGAGCAGGCGGATGTGCATTCCGTCTACATCGGCATCGGTTGCCACGATTACCTTGTTGTATCTCAGTCCTTCAAGACCGTCTTCGATATTTAGCGCAGCCTGAAGAAGGTTGAACTCCTCGTTCTCGTATACCACTTTTTTGGTCAGACCGTAGCAGTTTAGCGGTTTTCCGCGAAGGCTGAATACGGCCTGCGTGTTAGGGTCGCGGCTCTTGGTGATGCTTCCGCTGGCAGAATCGCCCTCGGTGATGAAGATTGCGCTTTCTTCGAGAAGGTCGCCCTTTGCATCGTTCAGGTGAACGCGGCAGTCGCGCAGCTTGCGGTTGTGCAGATTGGCTTTCTTTGCTCTCTCTCGTGCAATTTTTGCTACTCCAGCCATGGCCTTGCGCTCTTTTTCCGACTCCGAAATCTTCTGAATCAAGACCTCGGCAATATCTGGATTTTTGTGCAGGAAGTTATCTACCTGCTCGTGAACGAAATCGCCTACATATTTGTCGATGCTCACGCCGCCGTTAGGCTCCATGGTGAGCGAGCCGAGCTTGATTTTAGTCTGGCTCTCGAACATCGGTTCTTCAACGTTTAGGGCGATGGCTGCAACGAGTCCGTTACGGATGTCGCCGTAGTCGAAGTTCTTGTTAGAGAAGTCCTTGATTGTCTCGGCAATGTGCTTTTTGAAAGCCGACTGATGCGTTCCGCCAAGGGTAGTGTGCTGTCCGTTTACGAACGAGTGATACTCTTCGCCGCTCTGGTTTGAGTGCGTGAAGGCAATCTCGATGTCTTCGCCCTTAAGGTGAATGATAGGGTAAAGACCGTCATTCGTCATGTTGTCGTTAAGCAAATCTTCCAGACCGTTGCGCGACAGTATTCTGCGGCCGTTGTACATTATGGCAAGGCCTGTGTTGAGGTATGTGTAGTTGCGCAGCATAACCTCGATGAATTCGCTGTGAAACTGATAGTCCTTGAACAGAGTGTTGTCGGGCTCAAAGAAGATGTACGTTCCGTTCTCGTCCTGCGTATCCTCGGTCTTGTCGGATGTCAGCACACCTTTCTCGAACGTTGCCGTGCGCACCTTTCCGTCGCGGTACGAGCGCACCTCGAAGTGCGAGCTAAGGGCGTTTACCGCCTTTGTTCCCACGCCGTTCAGGCCGACGCTCTTCTTGAACGCCTTGCTGTCGTATTTTCCTCCGGTGTTGAGTACGCTTACCGCCTCGATGAGTTTTCCCTGCGGAATGCCTCGTCCGTAGTCTCTCACGCTTACGCGCAGATTGTCTTCCACGTTAATCTCGATGCGCTTTCCGGCGTTCATCTTGAACTCATCGATACAGTTATCGACGATTTCTTTCAGCAGGACGTAAATTCCGTCTTCTTGGTGACTTCCGTCGCCCAGTTTTCCGATGTACATTCCGGGACGTGTCCTGACATGCTCCATGTCCGACAGGTGGCGGATGTTGTCATCTGTATAATTAACAGTTTGTTCTTGGCTTGGAATTATCTCTTCTTCTGCCATTTACTTAGTAAATCTTTTTGGTTTATAATCTATAGTGGCTTGGTATAGCAGCGGCGGCGCTTCGGAATCTCGGGGTTGAGATATGTCCACTGTGCCAGACCTTTGGTGTTTTCTTCGAGCTGAGGGTTTGTCTCTGCCCACTTGAAGCCCATCTTCTGGTAAACCGGAATGAGGTCGTTGAACAGCAGAGAGTTGATTCCCTTGCCCTGATATTCGGGCAGAACTGCAATCAGCAGAAGTTCAACGCCGTCTTCGTGCTTCCATTTGAGTGATTTCAGAATGTGGAACCATCCGAATGGGAACAGTTTTCCTCTTGATTTCTGAAGAGCACGCACGATTGATGGGATTGAGATACCCACGGCGATAAGTTCGTTTGTCTCGTCCGATTCAACGAGCGTAATCATGCGCATATCAGCCATCGGCAGATATTCCTTGACGTACTGGTCAATCTGCTTCTGCGTAAGCTTAGAGAAACCGAACAGTGGTGCGTATGCCGCATTCAGCACGTTGAAAATCTTCTGTCCGTAGCCCTTCTTGAAGATGTCGTCGTTGCCGTTCAGCTTCTTGATGTGCAGTTTGTATCGCTTTAGTGTGAGTTCGCTCACACGCGCATATTTCTCTGGAATATGGTCGGGCACCTGCATCTTCATCTCCATCCAGTCGGCATCCTTGTTGTATCCCAGTTCTTCGAGGAACTTAGGGTAGTATGGATAGTTGTAGATGGTTGACATTGTGCCGAGTTTGTCGAAGCCCTCGATGAGCATTCCCTCGCGGTCGAAGTCGGTGAATCCCAGCGGACCCTGAATCTCGTTCATTCCGTGCTGTCTGCCAAATTCCTCAACCTTTTCGAGCAGAGCCTTGCACACGTCGATGTCTTCAATAAAGTCAATCCATCCGAATCTTACTTTCTTCAGATTCCACGTTTCGTTGGCTCTGTGGTTTACTATCGCTGCAACTCGACCGGCTACTTTCCCGTCCTTGTAGGCAAGAAACAGTTTGGCATCGCAGAATTCGTACGCCGCGTTTCCCTCAGGAGAGAATGTTTTCATCAAGTCCGAATGTAATTCCGGAACTGCGTAAGGATTATCCTTATACAGGTCATAATTAAAGCAGATGAAGGTATCGAGATCTTTCTTCGAAGATACCTCTCTAACAGTTATCGATGACATTATATTCTTGTATTGTTTTTTTGTTAGGGGGCAAATATACTTAATTTTTTTATTACTTACTGCACCTTATAATTGTTTTTTTGTTGCTTGCCGTGGTGGTGGCAAACAAATACACGCTTCCACCGTCTTTGAGCTTCAGCCTTTTTTTAAGTTCCTCGGCGGTGCTCGGAAAGTTGCGCACGGTTATGTTTGCTTGGGTTATGCCGTTGGTAAGTTCTTTCAGTTCTTTTTTGCCGAACGAGCAGAAGCCGTCAACCTTGAATATTCGTCCCGGAAAATCCTCGGCGAGCGCGTTGCTAGTGTAAAGCTGACTGTTGTGGTGCAACTTCGTAACGCCGAATCGGGCGGCGAGCGAGCGGTTAAGTCCTGCTTTCAGAATGGCTGAGTTAGGCTCGTACAGAAATGCGCCGATTTCATCGGTTACGGGACAACTGCTTTTTTGCTCTTTGCTGATGGTTGAGGCGTAAAATTGCGCGCTTCCATCGGCAGATATGTTGAATGTATGTATTGGAATGTCGTCTGCGGCTATGTTGCGTCCGTCTTTGCTCAGAATAAGCAGAAGTTCCTTACATTCGTTGCGTACAGCAACAACGTGAATTTGGCAGACGCTTCCCAGTTTCTGAACCGCCTGAAAAAGGTCGAGCATCGGCGATAGCTTAATCATGGCATAGTCCGATTTGTCGAGAATGAGCGGTTCCAACGCTATGATGTTCGGTTCACATTCCTCTATCAGAACCGTCTTTTTGCCCGATGCGCTCCGTCGTGCCGGGTCGAGATAAAGCCAATTCACCGGTTCCATCGTTTCGAGATGCTGGCATCCGTCGGTATTGATGATTTCGATATGTTCGAGGTTCAACAAGTTGAAGTTAGACTCGGCTGTTTTACATAGATGCTCCTGTCGTTCAACGTAAGTTCCTTTCTTGAACATCGAGCCGATGAAACTGCAATCTATGCCGAATCCACCGGTCAAATCAGCCATCGAGTTGTTGAGGCTGCTGTCAGAGGTGTTTATCTTGGCGATAACCCTCTGCTTGTATCGTGCCGTCTCCTCGCTCGAACATTGCTCCATAGACAGGTGCGGCGGATAGACGATGCCCTTTGTTGCTGCCCATGTGGGAATCTTGTGCTCGGCAATCTGCCAGCCCTCGATCTGCTCCAAGGCATACTGAAGGTTGATGTTCTTGTTTTTTGCCGATTTCAACGCAAGTTCGCGCACATTGTCGTGCTTATGCTGCTCGATGAATTCTAATGTTTCTTGCATTTCTTGGGATTTACGGAATAACCTTGTATTTCAGAGCCTTGCATTGTGCCCTTGTTTTGAAGTTGAAGTGCCACCATTCCGAGTTCAGGACGTGGAAACCGGCTGCTGTCATGGCGTTGCGCAGAATGCGGCGGTTGGCAACCTGCTGTTTTGTCAGAATCTTCTGCTGAATCATCTGTTGCTCGGTGCTAACGTGCGCCTCTTTGCCAAGATGGTCAACGCACGTTCCCATGTCGAGTTCCTTGCCGTTCTTGTCTACCACGGTAATGTCTACCGCCAGACCGAAGTTGTGAAGTCCTCCGCCGTGTGCCGGATTGCTCACATATCGTTGCTTGTTGGTATTCTCGACCACCTTCCACATCTGCGCCTGGATGTGCATAGGGCGGGCCGCGTCGCACACCTTCAGGTTGTAGTCGGGATATTTCTGATGTAGGATTTTCTGCGCTTTCATCAGAGCCTTTGCCGCCTCTTTCTCGAGATAAGCCTCTTTCAGGTCGGTATATAGCACTTTTCCCGTGAAGTTGTCGGCGCGCGAGTACATCAAGTCTACGACTATCGTCTTGTCCAAAGTGTGAATATTAACATATCCTTGCTTTTCGAGTTCCTGCGCTGTCTTGCTCAGTTTCTGTGCATTGCAGAAGATAGCTGACGATGATAATGCGGCAAAAATCAGTATTTCTTTTAACATTTTGAATATGATTCTTATTTTCTTGCAAAAATAGCAACTTTTAGGGAAATGCCCCAAGCAAATAGGGATTTTCTTCCTTGCCGAGAAAAATGATATTGTAATTTTGCGTGCAAAACAAGGATTAAAAACAGTTTTTATGATTGTGGTTTCTATAGAATTCAAAAAAGAATAAAAGGTATTATTAGGGTATTATTGGATTGATTAGTGATTTACAAGATTTGTAAGATTGAATGATTAGAAAAAGCTTCACATTTCTGCCGGTCGTGAGATTAGCGTTATTGTGAAGCTTTTCGTTTTTTTAGTCGTTGCATATTCCGTGTGCCGCCGCGTAGCCCATAGTCCATGCCGCCTGAAGGTTGAAGCCGCCGGTTATGGCATCTACGTCGGTAACCTCGCCGGCAAAGAACAGACCTTTGTATTTCTTTGCTTCGAGCGTTTCTTGGTTTAGATTGCTGAGTGCAACGCCGCCGCACGTCACAAATTCCTCCTTGAACTTGCTTTTCCCCGTAACCTGATACTCGTCGTTGGTGAGATGATGCACGAGCATGTTGAGCGACTTGCCTTGGAGTTCCTTCCATCGCATCTCGGGCGAGATGTGCGCTCTGTCGAGCAGATGTTTCCATAGACGGGCATTCAGCTCGGTTGGATATGCTGATGAAATCTGCTTTTTTTCGTTCTTTGCCGTCATGCTGCGAAGCATATTTGTCGCGGTTTCATCGTTCTGCCCGTTGAGCCAGTTTATGCTTACCGAAGCCTTGTAGTCCGATTTAGCCAGAATGCGTGCGGCAGCAGCCGACAGTTTGAGCGTTGCCGGACCGCTTATTCCCCAATGCGTTATCAGCAGCGCGCCTTGCGACTTTATCTTTGTGCCGACGAGCGTTATCTGCGCGTTCTCAACCACAGTTCCCATAAGCGATTTCAGACTCTCGTCGTTTATGTTAAGAGTGAAAAGGCTTGGAACAGGCTGAACGATGTCTAAGTCGAATCCGCTAAGCATCTCGAAGCCTTTGGCTGTCGGATGGCCTCCGGTGGTTACGAGGATTTTGTCGGCAGAGAGCGTTCTGCCGTTCGTCTCAATCTCGTATTTGCCTTCGTTAAAATGGATGTTTTTCGCCTCCGTGCCGGTGAAAAGCCTTATTTTATGCCGTTCCATCAGTCTGAGCAGAGTGCCTACAATCTCCATGGCGTTCTGCGACTGCGGAAAAACGCACTCGTCGTCTTGCGTAACAAGCTGCACGCCTTCGTTCTCGAACCACGCGTAGGTATCGGCATACGAAAACGTGTGAAACAGCCTTTTCATCAGTCTGAAACCACGCGGGTAGACTTGCTCAAGGCTCTTTACGTTGGCAAACGAGTTTGTGAGGTTGCATCGCCCTCCGCCGGTTATGGCAACCTTTGCGAGAGGCTTGCTGTGCTTCTCAATAACGGTTACTTGTGCCGATGGATTCAGTCTTTTTATTTCGATAGAGGCGAAGCAACCTGCTGCCCCGGCTCCGATTATTACGATGTTCATGTGCGCGATTCTGCTTTTGTTTTCTGCAAAAATAAGCATTTATGTGCATTTTGTTGCAATCTGCAAGTTTTAATTTGCCTGTCGTTGAGGCAGATGTAGAGCCGACTGCAGTCTGCAAAGTCCGTTTTTACATAAAATATTCATCTTTAGAACATTCTTGGCACTTTTTTGTAACACCGCAAGTTTGTGCATCGGGGTGAAATGAATAAATTTGCACATATTTGAAAATCTCTGATGAATATTAAGAATTTTGTCAATTATCTTGGTCGCAACAGCAGAATTGTTCTTGCCGTTGCCATGTTTGTCGGCGTGTTCTTGTTTTGGTTTGTGCGCTATCCTCATGCTATGTCGTATCAGGAGCAGAACCAACTTTTTTTGTTTACCGCCGATTATCTCGTGTCGGATGTGAGCAAGATGGGCGGACTTGCTGCCTATTTGGGCGAATTCATCGTTCAGTTCTACTACGTTGAGTGGCTTGGAGCGGCTATGTTGGCACTCGTCTATGTGTTGCTTTACGTCCTGCTTTCACGCGTGATGAAACCGTCGCTCGCTCTTGTTCCGTGCGTGCTGATGCTTTGGCATTATGGCGACGAGAATGTTCTTCTTGCCTATATGATGGCGACGATTCTTTCGCTTGCAGCATATCTCGCCATGAAAAAAATGCCGATTTATTCGGATATTGTCGTTGTCCCGGCGTTGTTCTGGCTTGCCGGACCGATGGCTTGGCTTTACATCGTGCTTCGGTCAATTCGGCAGAAACTGTACTTCGGACTGGCACTTGCGGCATATTCCGCAATCGTGGCGGCGGTGCTTGCCTTTGTCGTTCTGCTGCAATATCCCGTTCTGTCGGCTTTCTTCGGAATTGGCTATTATGCTGTGCCGATGACATATCCTGCGCTACAGTTTGTAATTCCTTTGGCGGTTGTTCTGCTTTCCCTTGCATCAGAAAAGTTGCAGAATGTAAGATATCTGGATTATGCGGCAATACTCTCGGCTGTAGTCCTTTCTTTTTGTGCCGATAAAATCGGCTTCGACAAGGAGAAATACGAAGTGCTGAAACTCGACTATCTGGTAAGAAACGAGCGATGGAACGACATAATTTCGCTTTCAGAGAACCATCAGATGCAGAACAACTATGGCTCGGTATGCGTAAATCTGGCACTTGCCAAGACAGGGCAGTTGCCTTACCGTATGTTCTCGTTCTACCAGAGCGGTCCTGATGCCTTGGCTATGGGCTTTGTGCGCGATAATCTGACGTGCATACCTACAATGGAGACGTTCTATCATCTTGGAATGGTAAACGAGTGTATGCGATATGCCTTCGACATTCAGGAAAGCATCTTGACGGGCAAGAGCAGCGGACGAATGACCAAGCGTATTGCCGAATGTTGTCTTGCCAACGGCTGGAACGATGTGGCGCAAAAGCATCTCGTCATGCTCAGACATTCGCTTTTCTATCGTGATTGGGCAGAGAAGGCCGCCGTGAGCCCTCATCTTAAAGCGTTCAGATACAAGGACGATTTTCTGTATAACTACAACGAGATTGACAAGATGTTCGGAATGTTGTTCCAATGCAATCCGAAGAACAAGATGGCGCTCGAATACTTCTTGGGGCAGACGCTCCTTAACTGCGATGCGCAAGGATTCATGCAATATCTGGGCTGGGCTGGTCAGTACGGCGGCTATGGAGAAATGCCCGAGGGCTATGCCGATGCCGTGCGTTGTATTCAGCAGAGAGGAAACGTAAGGTACTCAAACTATGCCGACTATCTGCACTCGTTCATGCAGAGGGCGCAGGAGATGGGCGTAAACATAAACGAAAACAATTCAGTACACTAAGAAAATGAAGAAGATATATCTACTCGCCATCGTTGCCCTGCTTTCATCGTGCATGAAGCAGGTCGAGAATCCGACGGAGAGCGGCACGCAGCCCGAGATTTTTCCCGATTATGTGGGCGTAACTATTCCGGCAGGCATCGCACCGATGGATTTCGGAATGAAGGACGATGCCTTTACGCTCGTTGATGTGGTTGTCACCGGAAGCAAGGGCGGAGAGCTGCACGTTCAGGGCGAATATGCCGATTTTGACGTGGAAGAGTGGCACGACCTTACCGAGCGTAACATAGGCGGACAGATTTCGTTCGTGGTGTCGGCTCTGAAAGACGGAAAGTGGACACGCTACAAGAGTTTCGTGATGAACGTGAGCCGCCATCGCCTCGACGACTACGGAATAACATACCGACGTATTGCGCCGGGCTACGAGTGCGGCGGCGACATAGGCATCTACCAGCGCGATATCCACTCTTTCGACGAAGAGCCGATGTTTACCGTCGATGCTGTTCCGGGGCAATGTATGAACTGCCACACGGCCAACCGCGCAAGTGCCGACGAGTTCCTGTTGCACGTCCGCGGCGAGAAGAGCGGAACGATGCTTCAGCAGAACGGCAAACAGACGTGGCTCAACACCAAGACCGACAGCACCAAGGCAAACATGAGCTACAGCTATTGGCATCCGTCGGGCAACTATATCGTTTCGTCGGTAAACACTATATTTCAGGCATTCTTCGTTGGTAACAAACGCCGGATAGAGGTTTACGACCTTATAAGCGACGTTCTGGTTTACGATGTAAAGAAGAACGAGCTCTTGCTCGACAACCGTCTGCAAACGCCCAATTTCGAGACATATCCTGTTTTCTCTGCCGATGGAACCGCCATTTTCTTCAGCACGTCAAAACTATGCAACGTGCCTGTCGATTACGAGAAGATGAAATACAGTCTTTGCAAAATAGACTTCGACCCGGCTAACGGAACGTTTGGCGAGAGGGTAGACACGCTCCTCAACGCCGAGTCTCTCGACAAGAGTTTCACTTTTGCCCGTCCGTCGTTCGACGGAAAGTGGCTGATGTATAATGCCATGGACTGTGGAAACTTTCCGGTAAACCACAAGGAGTCCGATTTGTGGATAATGGACTTGCGCAACGGCAACACTCGCGCCTTGAAAGAGGTTAATAGCGATGACTCCGAGAGTTTTCATAACTGGAGCAGTCAGAGCCATTGGTTTGTGTTCTCAAGCCGTAGGATAGACGGAATGTACACCAACGCTTATTTCGCATGCATAGGCGACGACGGAAAGGCTACAAAGCCGTTCCTGCTGCCGCAACGCAACCCTAAGAAGCATTATCGCGAGTCGCTCGACTCGTACAACTGTCCTGAGTTTACAAAGACAAAGGTCTGTTTCGATGCCCGACAAGCCGGAAGCGAATGTCTTGGCGGCAATAGAAAGCAGGTTGATTTAGCAATTCACAATTGACAGTTGAAAATTCTTTTGAATTGACAGTTGACAATTGACAATTTTATTTAATTGAAATTTGGAGCTTGAAAGTTGATTATTCGTATCAAGGTAGATTTTACATAGAGGCAAGCTATATTGAAGTAAGCCGACGGTAAGCCGAAAGTAAGGGGATGCCAAGGGAGTACCAAGCCGAAAGGTATGGAGTAGTTACGTTCAAGGTACGTTCAAGATACGGAGAAGTAAGCCGGAAGATACGGGGTAGCTACGGGGTAGGAACGGAGTAGCTACGGGGAAGGTACGTTCAAGATACGTTCAGGGTTCGTTCAAGTTACGTTCAAGATACGTTCAAGCAAGCCGGAAGTTACGTTCAGGGTACGGAGAAGGTTCGGGCAAGTAAGCCGGAAGGTTCGGACAAGATACGAAGAAGATATAAGGTGAGAAGGTTGAAAAAATCGGAGTGTAAGCAGTAGTAGGCAGAACTAAGGAAACCCGAACGAAACCCGAAGTCATCCCGAAGGATTAGCCACAAGTAAAGCCGAATTTGCCGCTCGACCTATGGTCGCTCTTGCTACCGAAGGGACGCAAGAATTTGGCTGAGAACAAAATCGGGAATTTGTCGCTCGAACTTGTTCGCTCTTACCTTTGCATCGGATTATAGATAATGTTCTAAATGTCCGATGTTAAACATCGTATAAATTTAGTTCATGCGGCAACAATTTTGTAGTTTCGCTAGAGATTGTGGCCGTGGAGGGCGAGAGCATTGTGTCGCTAGGTAAGCCGTCTGACTATATCGTTAGCAAGACCTTCGTCCGCCCTCCTTTTAAAGTCTTTAGAGTCTGAACATAGAATCGTAGCACGTCGCTGGACGATGCAGTGTCCGACAAGAGTGAAGTCGAGGAAGGCTTTGGCTATA
>NZ_JNKX01000052.1:0-21717 GCF_000702225.1 Bacteroides sp. Ga6A2
CATGTAGGCATAGATGACTACGGCCAGAAGCATCTTCGGGTCGTAAGGGCTGCGGCCACGCTCCTTGTACAGCTTGCGAAGACCGCTCAAGTCCAAACTGTTAACTACGCTGCTCACAAGACGGACTGGGTCGTCCTGGGCAATGTCCTTGTCGATTCTCTGAGGAAAAAGTATCGTCTGATTTGGAGAATACGGACGAAAGTGGTATCTTTGTTGCATTTTATATTGCATGTTGTAAAGATACGAAAACTTTACGACATAACGAAGCCCTGGCTTGAGAAAGTCGGGGCTTTGATATAAAAAAAGGATGTGCCTATTTTGACACACCCTCAACGTCGTAGGAACGTCGTAGGAACGTCCAAGGTATATGCAAGGTAGAGGGAAGATATAGGCAAGGTATATGCAAGGTATATGTAAGCTATATGTTGGCTATATGTTAGCTATATGTTTAAGCTACACCTAAACTACACCAAAGGCATTCAGAAACAATTAAAGGATATTTAAGTGACTTTTTGTCAAGGGTGGATTGGCGTTGGTTTTGTCTTGAACTGGCGTATTATATATAAATAGGTGTAGATTGTATCTTGTTCTTCTTATCTGACATAGTGAAGCTTTTTTTGCTTGTATTTGTGTTATTATGATATGGGAATGGCTGAATCTGAATTTTTCCGGCTGGTTAAGAAAAAACAAGCCAGCCGCTACGAAATTCGAATGTTTTGTAGCGGCTGGCTCGATATCTGTGGTCGAAAGCAGATTATTGCTTGACGTATTTCATAACAATCTGTTGTATCTTCTCGATGGTTGCTTGGTCGTTCTGCAACATCTCTACGGAAGTTGTGACTATATTTGGAACCAGAGTCATGCACTTCTTACCGACAGGTGTCTCGTAAAAGTCATTCATCTGTTTTAGTTCGTCAAGTGTGAAGTTGTCCGAGTACACTTTTGTCAGAATCTTCTTTAGAGGTTCTGACATTGCCTCTGTAAGTTCCTTGTACATGGCTTTCGGGTCGGTAAGGTGCTCTGTCAGTCCTCTTGATTCAAACTGTAAAGCCATTGTTTGTTCCATTGCCGAACTGAAGTCCGCAAGTGCTATTGCTCTGTCTATTTCTTTCTGCATAGCGGCAGACTGAGCATTGGCAAAGCATGTCATTGCCAAAAAGCAAATCGTTATGAAAAATCTCATAATTAAATAAAGTTAATGAATTTGGATAAAATAGTATTCTGCAAAGATAGGATTTTTTCGGACATATAATTCATGAAAAGTGAAAAAATATTGCCCGATTTATATAGCGAATCCAAAAATGTAATTATTTTTGTCGTCCGATAGATAAAACGTATTGCATCATCGGTCTGCTTTCGGACGGTGAGAGGCATATCGGAAAAAATGAACATTATAATTAAAATCAACACTAAACAACAAAAAACATGATTAAGGAAATTTATCTTGCCGGTGGTTGTTTTTGGGGCACCGAGCACTATTTCAAGCAGATTGATGGTGTGGTCGAAACAGAAGTCGGCTTTGCCAACGGACACACCGAGAATCCAACGTACAAGGAGGTCTATACCGATGAAACCGGTCATGCCGAGACCGTAAGAATCAAATACGACTCAGATGTCGTGAGCCTTAAATTCCTGTTGCAGATGTTCTTCAAGGCTATCGATCCAACGAGCCTCAACAAGCAGGGACACGACGAGGGCACGCGCTATCGCACCGGAATCTATTACGCCGATGCCGAGGATTTGCCAGTAATCGAAGCCGTCTATGCCGACGAGCAGAAGAACTATCAGCAGCCTCTGGCTGTCGAGAAGCAGCCGCTCGACAAGTTCTACAGCGCAGAAGAGTATCATCAGGATTATCTCGACAAGAATCCCGACGGCTACTGCCATCTGCCTCTCGAACTCTTCGCATTTGCTCGCAAGGCAAAGGAACGGAAATAGCCTATTCAAACTAATTCTAAATATATGTTAAACAAGTTCTTTGGTTTCTTCAGAAAATCAGATGATGAGTTAAGGAAGGAATTCGTTGTAAGAGAGATTGACAACAACGACGAAGTTCCGGCTTATGAAGATTCGAACGTCGCTCTGTACGAGGAGGTTAGGCAAGTTGCCAATATCAAGCATGCCTGCGAGCTCGATGCCGAGTGCATCGATTGTCTTGAAGATTATGACGATTTGATTGTGCGCCTGTTGGCTTTTGCCGATGTGCGTAAGTTTGCGATACTCGAAGATGCTTCAAACAATACCATAATTCTGAGGAAAGATGGTAATAAGGTCGGCTTTGTTCCAGACGATAGCGATTACATAGACGATGAAGCGTTGTTGGGAGCTCTCAATCACTTCTTGAAACTCTGTGGAGCGAGAGGCCGCATCTATTCGTTGTGGGAGCCCGATTTAGGTCAGGGATTGGTATTCTTCTATACCGAGGACGTTGATGCTGTGGAGAAGTATATATCTGAAAACCTGCAAGATGATGATAATGTGAGTGTTGAGGATATGAAGGGCGATATAAACTCTTATGTAGATTAGAAAGATATGGCAAGCAATCCTGATTTTGTTCAGTTCGTGGCAGACCAATGTGCCGGTGCTGGCGAGATAACCTTCAGAAAGATGTTTGGCGTCTACGGAATTTATTGCAACGGCAAGATTTTCGGTCTGATATGCGACGACCGCTTCTATGTCAAGCCAACTGCCGCGGGGAGGGCTCTTCTTCGCGAGGTTGAACTCCGTCCGCCATACGATGGCGCGAAAGATTATTTCTACATCTCGGATGTAGAAGACCACGACTATCTCTCACATCTTGTCCGTGAAACGTGCAAAGAACTTCCCGAACCAAAGCCGAAGAAAAAGAAGTGAAAGGGCAGGGGGGTAAAAGCGAGTCGACCGTTATTGATTAGTAACGGCCGACTCGCTTTTTTGCAACTATTGTTTTATGTGTTTGCTGAGTATTTCCTTGATTTTCTCCATAAATTCGGGGTTGTCGCTTGTCACCTTCTTGGCAGTTGGAAAGTAAGACATGTAAAACGATGTGAACAGTTTTCCGTCCGCGCTTTCCAAAAAGTTATTTATCTGCTTTAGTTCGTCTGTCGTGTAGTTATTCTTGAGGTTGTTTGTGGCAGTCTTTACATAAAAGTCCGATAAGGTTTTTGTCAGACCTTCCAGTATCTCTTTGGTGGCTGCAATGGTTTCGGCATCTAAGTTCTCGTCGTTGTTATCCTGAACCTGTTCATATTGCCTTCTTGCGAAATTCTGGATATCCATAAGCTTAATCGTTTTCTCGATTTCTGCCTGCATCTCGGGCGATACGGTAGAATTCTTGTCTTGCTTGTAGGTTTCTGGTGTGATGTTCGAGCCAAGAATCGTGAAATAGTGTGTGAACTTCTTTCCCTCGGGAGTTGCCATGAAGCTGTTTATCTTCTTGAGGTCGTCAAGAGTGTATTTCTCACAAACAATCCTTGTGATGATTTTCTTGTAAAAAACACCTGCTTCGTCGGCTATTTCCTCGCTCATGGCATTGATGTCTATGGCAACTGTGTCGCCGTTTGTTGGCAACATTTGCTTAAATAGCTCCATCATAGATTTCATGCTTTCCGCCGTCATATTGCGGATGTCCATGAGTTCAAGCGTCGTGTCAATCTCTTTCTGCATTTCTGGCGATTGCGCCTTGGCAAAGCAAGTTGCAGTAAGTAGTAAAATGGTAATTAAAAATCTCATAATTAAAAAGTTGATTGTTTTTAGATAAATTAGTTGTTGCGCAAAGATAAGTCTTTTTGATGATATGTTAGTTAAAAATGTAAACTATTTTGCCGTATTTGTCAAATAGTATTGAAAATCTCCGATGCTTGTTGCCTTTCATCCCGAACGAATCCCGAAAGCATCCCGAAGAGAGGGAGGGGAATTTTGTGAATTTTGGTAAAAAGGAGTGTCGTTAATGGGATTTTTTATTATTTTTGACCCCAAATCACATAATCTATACCACAGTTTCGAGACATTTATAGATAAGATGGAAGGAGATAAATACAAACAAAAATGGAAATTCTTTCACATTTCAGAACAATAGAAGAGCTTACAAAAACACTCTCGCGTGAACAAGGTTTACTGAGTGAGATGTTTGAGAAACGAAAGCTGATGAAGTTTCCGTTAGGGCTGGCTTTGGAACTCGTTGGAGGTAATGAAACCCGACTTAGAAGGCTTGTGGACTATGGTGTGTTGGTTGAAACGGGGAATACAATAGAGATCGAAAGCGACTACCTGAACTTCTTTGAGGAGGTGCTGAATGTGAACGAGGAGATTAGTGTATTGAGCGTTCAGGAGTGCATCAATACGCTGAAAGAGTACATAGGCTATTTCCTGCAAGAAAACAATGCCAATCGTAAGGCAGGATACCAGGATAGTGTGCGGCAACTGCTGAAAAAGACTGGATTCAGAACGCTGAAGAATGTGGTGGACTTGAAGCGTAATATGGACAATGCGTATAAACAAGAGCCCAACTATATTATTAAGAAAAAGAAACTTCAGAATCTGGACGAGAAGAGCCACAGCATCCGCTCAATGATACGTGAGTGTGAGAAACTGATGGATAACGAGCACGCTTTCTTCCTAATGGCCAATGATCCCCACATGGCCAAGACATGCAGTGATGTGAAACATGATTTTGTGGAGGCCTATCATGCGTTAATGGAGATTGACCGTCAGATAATTGTCTATATTAACCAGATTGAGCAACAAAACCAACTGTACAGGAAAATACGTAAATTGAAATATCTGCAAGACCAGTTGCTCATCAAGTCTGATACAAATCTGGTGCAAGTCTTGGAGGATAACAATCCACTTTGGATGGAATCACGGCAATACAGCAGGATTCGTCTTTCATTGGAAATGCTGAGAGAGAGTGATCAGACTGTATCCATTCTGAGGCGAATAGCTGAGCGTAACGGTCTGAAGAAAACAGCCAGGACAGAAGCCGAGCCGCTGACAGATGAAGACTTGCTGGAACATATTCAAAGACTGAAGGAGGTAGATCCTGCTGAAGTATGGAATGCATTCTCTGCATCAAGTTACAATCTGTTTGATTTCATCCTGAGATACGATTATAAGACGAAGCGTGGTATAGAAGATCATGCAGCTCTTTTTTGCCAGCTGGTCATCCTTCATCCAGACGAATGTCGGATGACTGGGAAATATGCAACTTATCAAGACATCGAATATCCTATTATCTATGCGAAATAACACTCAAAGAATATACGAGCGACTAAGCCGTGGAGAATTCCTCTCGGTAGACAGTACAGACTCCTCTGTCCGTCATCTGTATGAGGACATTGAGGAGAATATTGAAGATTATGCAGACTATTTCAAGGAAATAGGTTTGCAACTGGAGTCTGGCAATGGCTATTTCTATTTCTCACGATTAGGAGAGGGGAAACAGTCTGTCGAACAAAAACTGGACAGTTTTTCCAAGTGGCTTGACTACTTGGATTTCCTGAAGTGTTATAATCAGTCGTTTACTGCTGGCTATCAGTTCCGCAAAAGTCATCTGATTGAGCAGATAAGTCTTGACATTGAACTGAAGGATAAAGCCGGACATCTGTTTAAGAAATACGGAGTAGGTTCCTATTTGGAGATAGTAAACAAACTGCTTCAGGAGATGCTGAATATGGGCTTTGCAGAGTGCATCAGCGAACAGGATGAGACATATAAAATCACTTCGGCATTCCGCTATGCCGAGGAACTGGTAAACATGATTCAAATAGCCAACGAAGATGAAATACCTGAATAAAATCATATTTATCAATAGCGCCAATATTCCGTATGCAGAAATTTCTGTAGATGGCAATGTTCATTTCACAGGAACACAGGGAGTGGGCAAGAGTACGGTATTAAGAGCATTGCTGTTTTTCTACAATGCCGACAAGCATCGTTTGGGTATTCAGCAGGGCCAGAAGTCGTTTGATGAATTCTATTTCCGTCAATCCAACTCGTACATCCTCTACGAGGTGATGCGTGACAACGGGGCTTATACTATTCTGGTGAGCAGATACCAGGGACGTGCATCCTGGCGATTCATAGATGCACCTTATCTGCGAGAATGGTTAATAGATGACGACAAACAAGTGTCGAGCGACTGGGTGAAGATACGTGAACGTGTCGGCAAGAATGTGGCAGTATCTGCAAGAATAGACTCGGGCGTGATGTTCAAAGACATCATCTTTGGCAATACTCATGACAGTAAATATACTCGTTACGCTTTGGTGCAGAGTGCCCACTATCAGAATATTCCTCGAAGCATTCAGAACGTGTTCCTGAATACCAAACTGGATGCAGACTTTGTGAAGAACACTATCATACAGTCTATGGCAGATGAGGACCTGCCAATTGACCTGCAAACCTACAGACGATTGGTTACAGACTTTGAGCGCGAGTATGACGAGATAGATTGTTGGTTCCGTCAGACACGAGACGGTAATTATCCTGTGCGCCAGCAAGCTTTGAAAATAGCTGAACAGGGAAGAACAATTGTCGCTCTCGACCAACAGCTAATAGATGTGTGGCATATGTTGAATCATGCTGTGGCTGAAAGTGAACAGCAGATACCGCTTTTGGAGGCTGAAGCAGCAGAAGTGAAAACAGAGATAGAAAAGGAACGTAACCGAGAGAAGGAACTTACGGCTGAATATGACAAAGAGAAAGATGTCTTGAATCAAGAGCTTGGAGCGAAGAAGAGCAAGCTAAAAGAGATTGCGCAGGCAAGAAAGGAATTTGATGCTATGGGCATTGAAGAAAAACTTGCGCTTGCAGATCGTGAGGATACAATCAAGCAGGATGCCGCCAACAAACAAACACTATTGGATGATCTTCTGAAAACCAATGCTTCGATTGAGGAGAAATACAATATTGCCAGAGGAAAATTAGAGAATGCTCGTCAGGCATTTGAGAATAGCCAGAAAGAGGCATACTGTCAGAAACAAGACACACTACAGAAAGAGCGCAAACGTCTGGAGGATGAACGCACAAAAAACAGGAATCTGCTTATGGACGCTTTCAATGGCTGGCGACATGAGTCTGATGAACGTCTGCAGATGTTGTTGGCAGAACAACATAGAGCTGACAGCGCATTGAGGGAACTCCGCCAGTGGCATCCGATGGAAGATGAAATCAAGCAGGTTGCTGAACAATTGCAACAACTGGGGGTGGATGAAAAAGAAAATGCAGCCCAGCAAACTGCTGTGAAAAGTCAGACAGATCTGATTTCCGCTGAGTATGAGATGAAAGAAACCGAACTAAAACAATTGTCTGGGCGCGAGCAAGAACGTCTTGAAGGAATTCGTGTTCAACAACGTGAGCAAATAGCGAAGATAAATGATTTGCTGTCTCATCTGGATG
Source organism: Bacteroides sp. Ga6A2 (assembly GCF_000702225.1). Taxonomy (NCBI): domain Bacteria; kingdom Pseudomonadati; phylum Bacteroidota; class Bacteroidia; order Bacteroidales; family Bacteroidaceae; genus Bacteroides; species Bacteroides sp. Ga6A2. The sequence continues at coordinate 7,378 of NZ_JNKX01000052.1, forward strand.
GTTCTCTTTATCATTGGCTTTGCGAGAATGCGGAAGGTTGGGAGGAGACGATAGGCAAGGTTGTTGATGAAGAGCGGATTCTCTATGCCGGAGACCTTGAACCTCAGTTAGGTACAGACTCAGACAACTTGTTTGGCATAAAACTGAATTTGGACAATATAGACTCTGTGCATCGCACGCCTGATGAATACAGATCGGAGAAGAATGCTTTGGAAGAGCAAGTACTGCAGATAAACCGTCAGCTTGAACAATTGCCAGCTTCCTTACAGAAAGAGATATCAAAGCTCAGAAAGAAATATGCCGCGCTGCTCAATCCACTTCGTCAGAAGGCGGCCTTATTAAGTGTTGAGGAAGGGCAGATACCCGTCAAACGACAAAACTTGCAGAACCAGCAGCATAAGCTGGAGATGGAAGAACTGGAACTCGTCGCAAAAGAGAAAGAGACTCGTGAACATACTTTCAACGATGCGCTTTTGAAAGTACAGGCGGAGAAGGATGAACGTGAGAAAAAGGAGGTCAAGAATAAGAAGGAACTCAAAGATCTTGATTCGAACTTTAATAGATCTACAAAGGCGCTCGACGATGAGCTACGCATATTCAAAGAGATGCAGGTGTCAGAAGCATCTGTTAGGAATCAGGAGTTTGAATCACAGAAAGTCCAACTTGAAGAACAACAGAAGGCTGAACTGGCAGGTAAGGGTGTTGATGTGAATCTGTTGGAACGGTATCGAAAATCGTTGGAGGATTTGAAGGCTTTGATGACAAGGATTGAAAAAGAGCGCTCGGTCGTTATCCGCTATCGCGATGCAGAGCAGAACTTGTTTGCCAAAGAACCTGAGGTTAAGAATACCATTAAGGATATTGAACAGCAACTCGCCATGATGCGCCAGCGATATGAAGACAAGCGGACACGAATAGAGAAGAAACGACAGGATTTGGAAGAACGACAAAAATCTGTTCTCAAGAATCTGACACATAGAAAAGATGGCCTAAATCTGTATCATCAGGTTGTGGAAAATGAACATTTGGTGTCTGATACTTTCCTTTCTGATGACAAGGCGAAAAAGACCAGCCAGGATTGCCAGCAGTTATTGAGTCTACTTCGTGGAACTGTTAATCAGAAACGTGAGTCAATAGACAAACTGAAAGATACGGTCGTTAGCTTCAATCGGAATTTCAAACCGCAGAATGCCTTCCATTTCAATACGATGCCTGTGACGGATAACGACTATCTGCAGATTGCTATTGACTTGCAGGAGTTCATGGATAATAACAAGATTGAAGAGTTCCGCCGTCGTACCAGCGAACACTATAAAGACATATTGGGACGTATCTCAACGGAGATTGGTGCGCTGATGAAACGCCGTTCGGATGTGGATGGCGTAATCCTCGACATCAATCGTGACTTCGTAGAGAAGAACTTTGCCGGAGTTATCAAGAGTATTGAACTCAGGGCCAATGAGTCGTCAGATAAGCTTATGCAATTGCTCATGTCCATTCATGACTATACTGTTGAAAATGCACTCTCTATTGGCGAACTCAACCTCTTCTCAAACGACAATCGTGATGAGGTGAATCGCAAGGTTGTGGACTATTTGAAGAGTCTCTCTCATCAGTTACAGAACGAGCCAAACCGCCCAACTGTGTCGCTTGGCGATGCCTTCCGCTTGCAGTTCCGTGTGAAAGAAAACGACAATGACACAAACTGGGTGGAGCGCATAAACAATGTGGGCTCTGATGGTACAGATATACTGGTGAAAGCGATGGTGAATATTATGCTCATCAATGTGTTCAAGAAGAAGGCTGCCAAGAAAAGTGGTGACTTTATTGTGCATTGTATGATGGACGAGATTGGGCGATTGCATCCCAACAATATAAAGGGTATCTTACAGTTTGCCAACTCGCGCAATATTTACCTCATCAACAGCTCGCCTACGTCGTATAATCCGTATGATTACCGCTATACATATCTGTTGAGTAAGCATGGTGTGAAGACGAGAGTGGAGAAATTGTTGAAACGAACAAGATAGGCTTAGTTATGGCAATAAGTGCATCGGTACAGGCTTTGATAGCAGGTGAGCAGGTTGCAGGCTCAAAATTAAGCGGCAAAATGCTTGACGAACTGATGGCTGAGGGCTTGCTATCTGTCGTAACCCGTGGTTCAAGGAAATCATATAGAGCTCATGATGTTGAGGCATTGAAGAGATTCCTCATAGATAAGGATGAGAACTATCGTGTGCTGGAAGTAAAAGCATTCGATTCCCGTGCTTCAATGGCGGCAGAAACTGGTAATTCCAAGTTGTGGAAAGTGCGCTCGTGTCCTGGATTTCCAGTAAATAGCTATGAGCCTATTGAATGCCAGTTAAACGGAGAACCGTTCGTGGTAAATCCTCAGAATGGTAGCTTCCTGTTCATAACAGAATGGAATCATTTCTCAATACCTGAGGATGTGACGGTCATAGGTATTGAGAATATGGAGAATTTTAGATTGATTCGCCAGCAAAGGTCATTCTTCGAGAAATATCAACGAATGCATGGTTTGTCTGTCAAATCACTTTTTGTTTCTCGTTATCCGCAATCAACAGATCTAAGGCAATGGCTTATGACTATTCCTAATCATTATCTTCATTTTGGAGACTTTGATTTGGCAGGGATACACATATACCAGTATGAATTTCTGCAGTATTTAGGTTCAAAGCGTTCGTCGTTTTTAATACCAAATGATATTGAGTCTCGGCTTGCGTCTGGTTCAAGGAAACGATATGATGAACAATATGCCAGGTTTGGCGAAATCTCATCAGAAAGCCAAGAACTTCAAGGGTTGATAAACCTTATAAACCGTTATAGAAATGGATATGATCAAGAAGGATATATAACCCACCTTTCATAACTTCTTCATAGTCATGTGAAGAAAGTGTTATTTCGGGGGGAATTTCTATTCCTGGGGGCAAAAGTTAATCGAGCATTATGTGCTTGCCATGGTCGAAGCAGGTGTGCTCGTTATGGAATACATACCCCAACTGATTGGACAGACATAAGGTTTCCCCAATTACTTTGTCCACGTTGTAATGAGAGTGCCCGAAGATCCAAAAGTCAATCTTGGAGCCCTTGATGTAGTCTTTCAATTCTACCATGAAGGCTCCGTTGGCAAGACTGCCCTCAAATTTCGGACATTGCATCAAGAAGGATGGCACATGATGAGTAACAACGATTTTGTATTTGGCTGCGCTCTCAAGAACGGACTTCTTGATGAAATCTAAACAGCGAATGTGTTCACGATTGAAGTCGGCAAATGTGAGTGGCTCGCCATTGTATAATATTCTACGGAAATCACTGATGACCTGTTCTGTGTAGTAGGCTATTATCCTATCATGTATTTATATATAACAGAAATACAATATATTATAATGTTTTTATATGAATATAAGTAACAAAATGGTAACATTTTCAAGAATGTTTTTATGACTGTGTTACATTGTCTGTCTTTGATGGGGAAAAGCGGGTGTAGTAAACCTGACTAATGGATTGTTCGATTAGTACACATTGAGATTTTCGGCATATATAGGATTTGATTCTTTGAGAATTTCGGCGTATTTCAACAATAAGCTTTTGAGAATTTCGGCATTTTTATTTCTTTTCCTTTGGTAATTGGGATTTTATAGCTACCTTTGCACCGAATAAAATTAAATAATATGGCAGAAAGGATATTTAGACGCAAAATCTATGAGCAAATGCTGAGTTGGAAACAAAATCAGCACGGAACAACCGCACTTCTTATCAGAGGCGCAAGGCGTGTCGGCAAATCCACTGTTGCCGAGGAGTTTGCCCGTAATGAATACGAGAGCTACATATTGGTTGACTTCTCAAAGGCAACGCCAGCAATACACCGTTTGTTTGAAGATGTCTCCAATTTGGACTACATCTTCACCCAATTGCAACTTAATTATCGAAAAAGCCTGAAACCACACAAGTCTGTCATCATCTTTGATGAAATACAAAAGCAGCCATTAGCCAGGCAAGCCATTAAAACGCTTGTGGCCGATGGACGCTACGATTACATCGAGACAGGCTCTCTGTTGAGCATCAAACGTAAATGGAAATCATCAGGCAAGAATAGCCAACAGAACAACATTCTCATTCCCAGTGAGGAGACACGCCTTGATATGTACCCTATGGACTATGAGGAGTTTCGTTGGGCGTTGGGAGATGACCAGACTATTCCCCTTTTGCATACAATGTTCAACAATTTGAGTCCGCTGAGTGATGATACGAATCGTCGTATGATGCGCGATTTCCGTCTGTATGTTTTGGTTGGAGGCATGCCCCAGGCAGTCAATGACTACCTTGACACGAACGACATGAGCATTGTTGACCAACGCAAGCGTAGCATTCTTGACCTATACGATGAAGATTTCTACGACTTGGATCCATCAGGCCAAACCTCCGACCTGTTTCACGCCATTCCTGCACAACTAAGCAATAACGCATCTCGCTATCAGGTGAGCAGCGTGATTGCGGGAGGAAAACTGGATCGTTTGAGAGGTCAGATAAATATCCTCAAAGATTCCATGACCGTCAATATAGCTTATCATGCTAACGACCCAAGTGCAGGACTGGCATCACACATCAACCGCGACCAGTTCAAATTATTTTGCGGAGATACAGGGCTGTTTGTCACTCTCGCTTTCTGGGACGATAAATTTACAGAGAATGTCATTTACCAGAAATTACTGAGTGACAAACTGAAGGCTGATGTGGGTTATGTCTATGAAAACGTGGTGTCACAGATACTGACAGCAGCAGGAAATAAGCTATATTACCATACGTGGCCAACACCATCTGGCAAACATAATTACGAGATAGACTTCCTTCTGTCTCGTAAAGCTAAAATTTGCCCAATAGAAGTCAAGTCATCGACATCCAATCTTCATGTTTCTATCGATGAATTCCAGAAAAAGTTCTCAGCCCGCATTCAGCAACGATACCTTCTACACTCGAAGGATATTCGTAAAGAGCAAGACTTGATATTACTGCCAATGTATATGTCAATGTTTCTTTAGATGTTAATCACCCTATATGACAACTTACAATACTGTATAAGTTGTTTCCGGCGAACATAGGGTTCGTGGGGCTAACCTACTTTTGCATCGAAAATCAAAATAGCAGGAAATATGGCAAAGAAAGTATCTATTCACCCATACAAAGGTTATTTGAACACGAAGTTTCAAATATACTCACATGAACAAACTCCTGTGGAGTATGTTGTTTACTCTAAGGATAATGGTACAGAAGTACTCCCCCCAAAAAAGAAAGGGATGGTTGAATCAAATAAGCCTCATTCTTTTAGATTGTCCTCACCAGGTTCTTTTATTGTACAATTCAGTAACGGAACTTCAAGTGAAATAATTGTTGAGGATGCGTATAAGTTCGGAGGAAATAAAAAAAAGAAGTCATTTGTCTTTGACAAATGTCCATGGGCCTTTATCGTTATGCACGATAGGACTTACTTTTACAACCGTGAATCCAAGGAATCGTTTGTAGAAGCAATTTCACCTGACGATATTTTGGAAATTTCCACTGATTATGTATTGCTAAAAAATGATGGTCAAAACGATTTTACTCTATTCTCATTGCAGGAACAGGCTCCAGTGCTATGTGTAGATAACGTGATTTTCTCTAATGACAATCTTTTTGTCTGGAAAGAAGAGGGAAAGGATGATAAGCTTTCCATAATGAAGGTATATTCTCTTAGAGAAAATAAAATGCTAATGATGGAACCTTTTACCCGATTCTCATTGGATGCCATTGAAGGATGTATCTACTTGGCAAATAATAATGACATCAAAAAGTTCTCACTTGCAGGAACGATTTCACTTTCAGAATCGTTTTCTTTTAATGGCCAATTTGTGACGTTTGTACAATCCCATTATGCTATTTGCCGTGAGAATGCGAAGATAAAAGTTTGGGACATCGAAACGAAAGAGGAACAAGCCGAAATAATACCATCGGGTAATTTGGCTCGTATTAACGATGTCACGTTTATAGATGTTGCCAGTAGGCGAAAAGCAATATCTAAATTTGACCTTAGTGGCTCGGAGTTTCCTGAAGCGGTAATTAATGCCCATTATAGTGAGTATGATATCTATCCATGTCCATGGAGAGTATTTTATTTCCAGAAGGAGATCTTTTTGTCGAGTGAACATAAGAATAATGTAACGACTCGTTTCATTTGTGATAATAAGAATAATATACATCGGGAGGTTCATAATGATAATGGCAATGTAATATTTACTGAGAAAGTGTTCTGTTGGTATAAAAACAACGAGTCATACGTTGCTTGTCGTGTATACGGCCATGCAAGTTATAGCACAGACTCAAAAATCTATATTTTTATGGATAAGATTTATTTGTGTGATGCAAAGAATATACGAACACTTAGTAATAATGGTTTCTGGGATGATTGTTGGAAGACTGAAGGAGAATTTGTTTATGATGATTTTGAATCCTATGGAATAATATATGACAAGGTTGCAAAGACATATTATAACCACAATAGGAAGACATTGGGTGGCTCCAAAGGAAGTAGGCTAGGCTGCTTAGAAATAGATGAATATCTATATAACAAGACGGGGAAAAGAATTCTTAAGAAAGAATGCCCTCATGTGGTTTCTGCAGGGTTGAATTATGGTTTAACTGTAGATAGTGATGAGGTAAAGTTCTTCGAATATAAAAATAATGCTTTTGAATATGAGACCATATTGGATGGAACTTATGACACCTCTGCTTACTCAAATGTGCTTTTGAGTGACAACGGTCATCAGATTATGTATAGGGAGAAGAATGTTTCTACCATTCTTGATATAGAGACAGGACAGAGGACAGAGTTTGAAAATCTTTCATATATCAACCATATCAATGGCATCCGTCCTTTATTCATGGCAGACATTGAATGTACCCAAGCACGTTTGATAAATCCCTTGGATGGCCAACCCATAAATGTTAGCTTGTTGACCGAATATCAGTTTGTCAGTCCTGATGGTTCGCTGTACGCTGACAAAGAGCTTTGTAAGTACATTGAATATCGCAACAAAATAACAGGAGAAACCATATCGAGAGACGATTATCAGGACTTAGTCAACCAGTTTGATGTGCCTTATGATAAGTGGATTCTTTCTTTCAAGAAAGAAGACGTGAAGAAAGAAATAGAAGAGATATTCAAATTGCGAGATAAATTTGTCGAAGAGCATATCGAATACTTTGCAGATTTGGCTAAAGAAAAAAGTGAAAAATATCTTTACAACATAGCGCATCATCAAGTTTTTTCAACCTTTTTTATAAAGATAGTCGGTATTGCTGTTGTTAAGAATATGAACACAGGAGATGTTGTAGAGAAGATAGAACTTGGCTCTCCTTTGGCTTATCTTAATTATGTGTCTTTCTCTTATGACAACAGATATGTAGCTATAGCTGGATGTTATCCTTGGGGAGTTAGCACAGGAGGTCTTTTTCTTCTTTATGACCTCAAAGGACATATGACAATATACCGGAACGGGGATTCTAAAGCTGTATGGACAACAGCTTTTACTAAAGATGGAATAGTTGCTGCTTATACAAGTTCTCCGACGATATTTATAGGCAAATGCGATGATGTGAAAGCCAAAGGAGACGAGAAAGAAACCAACATGTCTGTTATAGGTGGATATAATTTCTTAACATATAGCCCAGATGGAGCCTACTTTGCATGTTCTCAACAAGGATATGTTGCATATCGAAATGGTGCAGGCAATATCAATCCCAATTGGGGACATCAGCCTTCGGCGATTGTGGACATAAGGAGGACAAGTGCCCCTGACAATGAATTGGTATGTTTCAACGACCTCTCAGAAATGGGCATCGCAGATACATTCAAGGGGCAATCCGTTTCCTCGGTTTCTTTCTCCAATAACAACAAGAAGCTATTGATGGTAGGAAAAGACGGAGTAGTAATTGTTAGAAATCTACATTTAGAAGACTATGCCAGCAAATAAGAACGCAATGACTAGATATAAGATACTGGATGACTTATTGAGCAACCGGTATCAAAACTATTCCTTGGATGATCTGACGGAGGAGGTAAACTATCGTCTTTCCGAAATGTACCCTAATACCAATGGCGTTGTTAGAAGAACAATAGAGAAGGACATCTTCTATTTGGAGTATGAAGGTCCATTTCTGGTTGATATAGAAAGGTACTCCGTTGATGCATACAACAAAGAAAAGCAAAAATCTTATGCTAAACAATGTCTCCGATATGCAAACCCTGCATTCTCTATATTTAAGAAACAAATGTCGGCAGACGAAGAGTACCTTCTTTCAGAAGCATTAACTTTGCTCGGCCAGTTCGATGGACTTCCTAACCTGGGCGACCTTGAAGCACTTAGATTGGGGTTAGGAGTAAGAAAGCCCAAACACCAGATTATATCGTTATCAAAGAATCCACTAGAATCGTCCAACATTTTGGGTGAACTTTTCACGGCTATTTCTCAACGACAAACAATTGACCTACACTATCATACCTTCAAAAACAAGGATGTTCAGCTTGCTGTCACCTTGTTTCCTTATCTGCTAAAAGAGTACAACCGCAGATGGTTCCTTGTTGCCGCAGCAGAATCGGATGGTAAGCTGTTGACTTTCGGTTTGGACAGAATAGATTACGTGGAGAATCTACCATCCCATAAATATGTAGATTATGATGGTGACCTTAATGAGTTGTATGAAGATATAATCGGTGTAACCTACAAAGAAGAGAGTCCTGTTTATAAGATTGTGCTTTGGGTAAGTGATAATTCCAAGGATTACGTGGTAACAAAACCGCTACATGAGTCTCAACGAAGTGTTAGTGGAACGAAAGCACAAGAGCTATATAGTCAGTTCCCAACGCTAAGTGGCGGTCTGTTTTTTATCATAGAATGCAAAGAGAACTATGAACTCATCCGCGAGCTGACCTCATTTGGGAAAGACTTGGTAGTCCTATCTCCTAAACCAATTACAGACCTCGTTGAGAGACGAGTTTTAGAAATGTTTGAGATTTATTCAAATCTCCGAACATAGAATTCGCAATATAGTTGTACCTTTGCACCAGAAAAAATAAAAGTATGGATTATAAGAGCTACAAGGAATACGGAAATGTTATCGTCGCACAGCGTTCGGACTACCTCTGGGGAGTTCTCGACCATGATGGTAACGAGATTGTTCCATTTGGAAAGTATGGCTGGATTGATGGGTTCGACCAAGGATTGGCGAGAGTGCGTACTCAGGGAAACTCTGGAAGGGTTGCCAACACTATTGCCATTATTGATTTAGAATCTGATAAGGCTAAAGTTGTTGAAGGTCGTGGGAATCTTGAAGATTTTATCAGACAGGACAGAGCCAAACATCCTGAGACCTATGCCAAGTGGGGAATTATTAACGAACAGGGAGAAGAAGTTCTCCCCGTAGAATACGATGACGTTTGGAACTTCCTTGGTAAGAACCGCTTTTCCACCAAGGTTGTCATGAATGGAAAGTCACATGAAGTGTTCTTCCATGACCTTAATCCATCTTTGCCTTTGAGAGAACATCGAAGCTCCGGTCGAAGCCTCGATGGTGATTATGACTACAATGACAACTGGGGTAACGACGATGGTATAGATTATGAGGAAGAAACCTGGTATGCTCTTACTGATGGACAATATGGTGATTACCCAGGTCCAGGTGTTGACTACGATTTTCTTGGTTTCTAAGGTGGCCAACAATAAAATAGTAAAGGAAACGTTTTTTTAAACAACGAACATAGAGTACGTGCATTGTCTGTAACTTTGCACCGACAAAAGAAACAAAGCGGTCTTTGACATTCTTCCGATTCTGGAACTACATTTTGAACTTTGTCCTGCGTATTCGCAAGATGTCTCACTGCCCTTTGAGGCTCTGAGATAAACAATGTCATCATGTTAACGTGTACACTATACATACATGGTATGTTTTTATTGTAGATGTTATGATGTTATTATCTTAGATTCTATGTTATACTTACATAAAGAAAATCGTTTCAGATAGGAACTTGTCAAGACCGCTTTATTTATACCACTTGAATGACGTTAAGTAAATGGATAAGGAACAAATAAAACATATAGCACTCCAAATGGAGTCTCGTGAAGACCTTCTCAGCCTTCTCAACCGCATCAAACGTGATGAGATGGAAGAGTTGGGCTATGCCGACAAGTTCCATCCGTTTACGATAAGGCATATGAACTACTACTGTAATCCGAAGAATGCCTTCCATCGTTATCGCCAGTTCAAGATTAAGAAAAAGGCTGGTGGCTTTCGCCAGATTACCGCACCAAGGAACAGAAGCTTTATGTTTCTACTCGATTGTCTGAACGAGGTGTTGAAGGCTGTTTACACACCATCTCAATATGCAATGGGCTTTACTGAAGGGCGTTCAGTTGTCACTAATGCCTGTAAACACAAAGGGGCAAACTATGTTTTCAATATAGACCTTAAAGACTTTTTCCCAAGCATAGAGCAACCCCGTGTATGGAAGAGACTGCAGCTTCAGCCGTTCAACTTCCCTGTATCAGTGGCAAATGCTATTGCGGGCTTATGTTGCATGAGGGAAACCCGAATAACGTCGGATGGCATTAAGAAAGACTATTATATATTACCACAAGGGGCCCCAACTTCACCAATCATCACCAACATGATTTGCGACAAGTTAGACCATCGACTTGGCGGTCTTGCACACCGCTTCGGTTTGAATTACACCCGTTATGCGGATGATATTACCTTCAGCTCAATGCACAACGTGTTTCAAGAGAACAGCGATTTCCGTAAAGAATTATTACGTATCATTGGCGACCAGGGCTTTGTTATGAACGAAAAGAAAACGCGGCTTCAGAAACGCGGCTCACGGCAAGAAGTGACTGGTATCATCATCAGTGATAAGCTGAATGTTTCGCAGAAGTATGTGCGTAATATACGAAACATCCTTTATATGTGGGAAAAGTACGGCTACACTGTAGCCTACGCTAAGTTTTTCCCAAGGTATATGGAAGAAAAAGGGCATGTCAAGAAAGGAAATCCTGACCTCGTGAATGTGATTGACGGGAAACTGATGTACCTTAAGATGGTTAAAGGCAAGGACGATTCTGTGTACCAAAGATTATATGCCAAATTCCAAAGCCTTGTTGCTCAAATGCGCGACCCGAAAAAGACCAATGATAAGCACATTGCCTATGTTGAGACTATGCCTCTTCTCGATTTTGAAAAGAAGATTGGGTCTTCTGTAGAAATCGTTATACCACCCAAAGAGGAAAAGAATAGCGAAGGTGAAATGTCCCAGTCTGGCAAGGGACGTTTTGCATACTATTTACTTGTCGGAACTAAACAATTGATTTCGATAAGTAAGTATCTGTCTGAAACTGAAATCAAGGCCAAGGACAAACTGGCAATTTCACAATGCCGTGATGGGAAGGGCAAGGAGTTTATGCTCATTCATCGAATCAACATTGTGACGGTGCCACCACCAAAGCCTGTCGATATAGACGAATTGAATAACGAATTGGACTCACTGCTAAGCTCATAATTATGGATGAGAAACTTAAATCCACACTGGATAAAATAATACGTCTTACTCAGCAAAATGCTGAATTCGACAAAAGTCTGCGGGATGCTATGTCTTTAAGCTATCCTGTAGACAATGGTGTAATCTCGGACGAACGAATCAATCAAATTTACGAATATTGCATAGAAAAAATTCTTCGCAAACAAGCCGAAGAATTTTATACGGACTTCCCAGTTAAATCAATAATTCCTACACTTGTTGATGACTTTGTACGAATGGAATCTTTTAGAAGAAAAGATGCATTTGGAGATTTCTGTGTATCCCTCTACCAACAAATTGAAAATATAACCAACAAATTATGCGAGTCAAAGCAACTCAACAATATCGCAGAAAAAATGTGGGGATGCCCAGCCTATGTTGTGTATAATAAAGATACTGAGCCGAGAATTGATAATAGGCTTGAAAGCACGTTTACAATAGCAGGTTTAGTTTTTCCTGGACAAAATAAAAAGACGGGGCTTCCATATTCAGTCGAAAAATCTCAATCTTCTCTTCAAGCACAATATGCAAGTGATAAAATTCGTGCTGTAATTTATTTTCTTGGTTATAAGGCAACTATGAGAAATGTAGATTATGAGAATTACATTGAGATAACCTCTTTGATGTCAGATATATATCAATGCCGCAATATGAATCATAGAGGTAATACTCTTACTCAATGGGAAGCTGATACTATAAATCGGATCATCCCTATGAAATCTTATTATTACTTTAAATTTACAGGGGTCTTAGCTCAATTTGTCAATGGAATCAAATATGGAGTTCCATTCATACCTTCTATTGAGGCATATTGTAACTCTATTGAAAAAGTGAAAGAAAAAATACCTATGCCAAAAACGCTCGGTAAAATTGAACTTTCAGAAAAAGACTTGAAGAAGAAAAGGTTTAAATAAACTTGTGAAAAACTTAGCTCTTATTATTAGAAACATCTTATCAAAATTGTTAACGGAATATGTAATCCCACTGACTTTCAGCACCTATGCCAAAAGCCAGTGGGTTAATTGTTCTCGAAACAAACTTCAGAATTATTGTTGGGAAGAAACAGATGAATATAACGGCTCGTTACACTTGGCAATGACATCGGCATTGGCAGAAGGGAATAGTACAACCAGAGGTTACTTCTGCTTGCCGCCTTTAGTCTCTTTCTTACGATTCTTCATGTACTCCCGATAATCTTTGACAGGCATAGGCTTGACCTCCTGGTCTGAGAACATGAGGTCGATACCTTCAAGTTCCATCATTACCTCGTCATTGTCGCTGAAGTAGGCATGAACATAACGGTTGATGTTCTGCTGCTTTGAAGGATTGAACCAAAATTGGTCATTAGAAATTAGGCATGTCTATTTTTTCTAATGACCGCCATTAGAAAATATCGGTTGTATTAGGCTATCCTTCAATAATTTACTACCTTTACCACGCAGAAAAACATAAGAAGATGATGCGTGATTATGATATAAAGTTCGTGAACAAGGAAATCACCCCGTTCGGAGGCCTTTCACTTTTTCTGAAAATGCTAGAGAAATGCCATTTTGAAGAGCAACTGGAGAAATGCTGTATTCCTGTCCAGGGTTCCAATAGAGGATATAAGCCGATACAGCTCATATTGGGCTTGTTCGCAGGTGTCTGGTGCGGAGCAAGCCGTTTCGGGCATCTTGACGTAGTCCGCTATGACACCGCTCTGTGTAATCTTCTTGGATGGAAGCTGGGAGCTGACCACAGGGCATACCAACGTTATTTCAATAAGTTCTCGCAGGCCATAAACCAGCGTGTATTCGGCGAGTTGTTCAGGTGGTTCTTCTCAGAGCTGGTATTTGACAACTACACGCTTGACTTTGACTCTACCGTGATGGTTCGTGAAGGCAATCAGGAAGGAGCTGTCAAAGGGTATAACCCGAAGCGTCCCGGACGCCCATCCCATCATCCGCTCCTTGCCTTCGTATCGGATGTGCGCATGATAGCAAACTATTGGCTGCGCCCAGGCAACACCTCTGCCAGCACCAACTATCTTGCCTTTCTGGAAGACACTTTGTCGCGGCTTCAGAACAAGAAGGTCGGACTTGTCCGCATGGACAGCGGTTTCTTCTCGGGAAAAATACTTGACTCTCTGGAACAGAGACAGTTGCACTACATCGTTGCCTGCAGGTTCAACAATTGTATCAAGTACAACCTGACGCATGAGAAGAGATGGGTAGAGGTCGCTGACGGCCTAGAAATCGCCGAAACCACTTATCGGGCAGAGGATTGGGAGAAGCCGAGACGTATCGTCATGGTAAGGCAAGAGGTAGAGAAACGCCCGAAGGCGGCAGGAAAGCAGGTCAGGCAGATGGAGTTGTTTGAGGAAGAACAGGATTTCGGGAAATACAGGTACAGCTGCTTTGTCACGAATCTTGGATTGCCAGCCAAGATTGTATACGACTCATATCGTGGCAGGGCCGACTCAGAGAACAGAATCAAGGAACTGAAATACGATTTTTCGATAGACGACTTCGTATCGCACAACTTCTGGGCGACAGAAGCCTGCGGCAATTTCATAATCATGGCATACAACTTCATGTCGCTGTTTCGCCATGCATTGATGAACTCCGACAAAAAGAAGTTCCTCAAGACAATCCGCTACGAACTGATATCAACACCCGCATATCTGGGAAGGACAAAGAACAAGCACATTCTGTACTTGGCCAGGTCGTTGAAAACACGAC